>JAIWAT010000001.1:0-29034 GCA_048634225.1 Anaerolineales bacterium
GTCATTACCCGAGTTTTCCAACAAAGACAGGAATGTAGTTTATTTTTACCTCAGTCATATTTACAATTTAAAGGAATATCCTGTTGAGATAAAAAGGGACAGTGCAACACTTAGGTACTATGATGAACAATTCAGCCAGGGGGAAAAAATGAATGAAGAAGAATATCAGAGATTGATAATTGGTGATATTAAAATGTCAGTAACAAATAAGTGCAGATTATTAGGTTATCACTTCAAGAACAGAATTGTATGATTACTGATACTGAAACCAATTTGCTGTATTTATCAAATAAATTGGAACAGGACTATTATGAATTTTACATTCGTCTTATTCCACTACTGGATAAGTTGGATATAAAATATGATTTTCTGCCATACATTCAAGTAAATTAACAGTATTTTGTATTCGTAATGATTTAATTTCACCGCCGTGCAGAAGTTGCAGGTATTGAGTAATGAATTCTACATCAACCATCCCGCCACGACCAGTCTTGATATTGAACCGATCATCACGCTCCCGGGCATTTTCCTGTTCCATTCTCTGCCGCAAGCGATAAATTTCTGACTGTAAATTTTCTGGAACCGGACGCTCAAAAGTCAGCCTGGAGATAACCTGCTGCAGCTGATCAGTAAATTCAGTTGGTCCATTTAATAAGGGCAAACCCAGTCCTTTGTCATTGCATTCCTCTCCTTTTGGAGACTGCCCCATCATAATTTCTGCAATATCATTAATGGTTGCGTTAAATATCATAACCCAACCCCGCCAGTTTTATAAATATAAAATTCACCATTTCTTTTGTTCCAACAATTAAAAACAGGAAGGTCATCAAAATTCGGATAACTTTCGCGAGAGCCCCATTCAATTACATAATTATCTTCAAGCTTATATTTCCGTAAAAATCCAAGAAGCGGATTATACTGTATTGTCAGAATCAAATCAATTTTTAGTGTCTTTTTCGGAATTCTCTTTGTAGTATTCCCCTCTTTTATCTCTTCAAATATATCTGGATATATTTTCAATATCTCTCCGCTTTTTAAGAGAATTTTTGTTGCTTCTTTAGGATTTAGATGACTCAACATCTTCTCTTTTTTTGGTACAGAATTACCATTGAAATTAAATTTGCACTCTATGCTTATGTCTCTAGCAATATTATTAGAATCGTTGGTTATAGCAAGGTAAAGAGTGCCTGCTTCCAAAACATCTGGTCGATCTGTAACCTCTTTATCTCTTGGAATTATTTTTGTGATAATTAATGGTTTTCTAGAATCCCTTAACTGAAAAAAAATAAAGGAAATTAAGATTACATTGAAAACAGCCATTATCACACTTGAATAACTTACAAGCAAATTTAATATATACATTATAGTCACTATAAGTTGCCCTCCAAGCCTTCAAATGCTTTTTTAATATATTTCGTATTCATTGTCATCCCTCAACCACTTCCCAGTAGCCGCCCCTATCAGCACCGACACGTCGTAGCACACCTTTTCTTTTTAATAAAGTTATATTATATTCCACGGATTTTTTTGTTAACTCTCCTTTTGTTGACATCTCCTGTTTACTTATCTTTGGATCATCTTTAATCAACCTCAAGATGATGTTTTCTTTTTCAGAAAGTTTTTCTACCCCCTTTTCTCCGACCTTTTCCATAGTTTTCTCCGAAGCTTTGGTGATCTTAACCAACGGTGACGCAATCTTGTAGAAATCAACCACGTTCAAGCTTACCGGCTCATTTTCATAATAAGCCTTCCAGCCATTTGTATTCGAAAATGCACTGACCGTTTCAAAACTGCTTTTTGGAATAGAAGTCTTTGCCTCTTTCACCTCAAAATCTTCCAACTCAAGTTCTTCCAACCTTTCAAACAATTCCTTCTGATCCATTTTTAGAATTACTCCTTCTTAGACGACCTATTTGAATCAAGCATCAAATCCCAATCCCGCCAGATTCTGTTTAATCTGCGCTTCCAGCCCGTTCACCCCTTATCCAAATACACAATCAGCAAAATGTTTTGTCTGCTCCTTCATCCCTCAACCACTTCCCATGTGCCTGCTTTTGTCGAACCGATCCTTTTCAACAAACCTTCATCCTTCAATTTTTTGATGTGCCATTCAACGCCTTTGGCTGTTATACCTGTCAATTCAGCCAGTTCACCAGTTGTTATATGAGGAGTTTGTGATATAATAACAATTATTTTCTCCCTAGTTTTCTCCCTAGTTTTCTCCCTGGTTTCTTCCCTAGTTTCTTCCCTAGTTTCTTCCCTAGTTTTCTCTGATTTGGTGTCCTTTATAGTGTCCCTTTCACCGACCTTCTCCCTAGTTTCCCCCGAAGCTTCACCGATCTTAACCAACGGAAACGTAATCTTATAGAAATCAATTCCACCGGAAACCACTGGTTCATCTTCATAATAAGCCTTCCAGCCATTGAACATCTTATCAAAACCGGAACCCGCATTCTCAGACAGCTTGATCACCCTGAAAATCCTTGTAATAATGGAGTTTCTTGGCATCGTGAAATCTTCTTTCATGATAGATTCAATATCCTTGGGCAGACTGCCCGGATTCAAAAACTCGATCCTGTCAAGGAACACCCTGATCCTTGGTTTCATTGGGCTGAAATAATCGGAATGCATCAAAAGATTCACAAGTGCTTCGCGTATCGCAATAAGCTGGGGCTGGTCATCAGTCGCAAACCCGTCCGCCCTCAATGTAAAAGGCAGATCGATCTTCTTCATCAGGCGTTCAAATATGCTGAAATAGAACCTGAATAGATTCTCTTCCTCATAAAGCCTGTAATTATAACGGGTCGGTGCATCAGAATAAGACGTACCCATAATCTCCAGGTAATCAACCCTGAAATCAGTAAGCAGGCGATTAATATTATCCTCATTTCCAAAAACCAGAAGACCTCCGATCGTAACCCTGCCATCAACCACAACCTGCAACTTTTCAAGTAGCTGCTCGGTTGACAATTTATTATACCTATGCCCCGGATTCATATTCTCCATATAGGTTCTGTAATCAGTGATCGTTTTCTCGTCCAGATCATCAACCGTAAAATCCGTCAGTTCCTTATCCTTAAAACCAAAAGCAGAATCCCTGTACAATGCATCAATCTCTGCATCCGTTGCCCGCTGGTCTCCGCTGCCGGTTCTTATAAAAGTGTTTTTTCTTGAATTGAAATAAACAGGTTTCTGCTCAGATGCAGGAACATAAAAAGCAAGAACGATCTTTTCATCAAGATTGTACCTCAAACATCTAACCCTGATCTTTTGATTGAACTTATCCCCTCTAAGAACAGTTGTGAAATCCTGCTCGATCTTTTCAGCATCCTCAACACCACTGATCTTGAATGTCTTATCAACTTGACTCACACCAAAAACAAGCCAGCCACCATTTGTATTTGAAAATGCACTGACCGTTTCAAAACTGCTTTTGGGAATGGAAGTCTTCGCCTTTTTCACCTCAAAATCTTCCCATTCAAGTTCTTCCAACCTGTCAAACAGTTCCTTCAGATCCATAATCTTAATTACTCCTTATTAGACGACCCAATCCGGATCAAACATCAAATCCCAACCCCGCAAGATTCTGCCTAATCTGCACTTCAAGTTTGTCACTTTCTTCAAACTGCGCTTTCAACTTGCTTGTGAATGTGGCCATTTTCTCAGCAAACGGAATACCATCATCAACTTCTGCTTCCACGCCCACATAACGACCCGGGGTTAGCACGAAGTCGTGTTTTTGAATCGCCGCCAGATCAGCCGAAAAGCTAAAGCCTGCCTGATTATTCTCCTCTGACCATTCCCGTTGCCAATCGTGGAAGGTATTTGTGATCTGCTGCGTATCTTCATCCTTAAAATCCCGCAGTACACGATCTTTCATATAACCCAAATTGCGCGCGTCGATAAACAACACTTCACCACGCCGGTCTCTTTTACCGTCCTTTGCACTCTTATCCTTGGTCAAAAACCAGATACAAGCAGGAATTTGGGTATTGGTGAACAATTGCCCCGGTAGCGCCACCATACACTCTACCAAGTCCTCCTCGACCAGAGTTCTGCGAATCCCGCCTTCGTTGTTGGTATTACTGCTCATGGAACCGTTGGCCAATAACAGCGCCATACTGCCAGTAGGAGCAAGGTGGTGCAACATGTGCAACATCCAGGCAAAGTTGGCATTACCCTTTGGTGGGGTGAGGGTGCGTTTTTCGCCGTTGGTGTTAATCGTCCAGCGTACATCATCAGCCAGTTTTTCGTGCCACCACTCCTTCATATTAAAAGGTGGGTTTGCCATGACAAAATCGGCGCGCAGGTCGGGATGCTGGTCGTCTAAAAAACTATCTGCGTTCTTTTTGCCAAAGTTAAAATCGATACCGCGAATGGCCATGTTCATAGCAGCGAGCTTCCAGGTGGTGGGGTTGGATTCCTGCCCATATACGGAGATTTGTTTTTTCTGCTCGGCGGCGTCGTAGTGTTTAACCTTGGCATGTTCTTCAATGAACTTGTCACTGGAAACAAAAAAGCCACCGCTACCCATGGCAGGATCGTACACGCGGCCTTTGTATGGCTCCAGCATTTCTACTATCAAGGTAACAATGGATTTGGGCGTGTAATACTGGCCGCCCTGCTTACCTTCGGCAAGGGCAAATTGACCTAAGAAATATTCGTAAACATGGCCGAGAATGTCTTTGGATTTAAGATTGAGTTTTTCGCCCTTGTACTCTGGATTATGAAATCTGGTGGTGCTAAATTCATTGACCAGACCAATGAGTTTGTCGGCATCCAACTGGTATTGGCTGATGCGGTTGAGAATACCTTTGAGTTTTGGGTTGGCTTTTTCGATTTCGTCAAAAGCGTTATCCATCAGCCATGACACCGAGCGCAGTTTAACGTCTTCGCCATGTTCGTCTTGCCAGATCACGCTGTTGGTGGGAAGAGTAGCTTTTTCTTTCAGGGTGTTCCAACGGGCGGTTTTGGGTACCCAAAATACGTTTTTTTCGGCGTAGTAATCATTAATTTCCAGCTCGGCTGCTATGGCTTGTTGGTACTCCTCATCGCTGTCGTAATCCTCACGGGGCAGGTAATAGATGTTATCGTCATCATCTTTTCGAAACAGCTCAATTAGCTCTTTCTGTCGCTCTTCGAAGGCATCGGACACGTATTTGAGGAAAATCAGCCCTAACACCACGTGTTTGTAGTTAGCAGCATCCAGGTTAGAGCGCAGTTTGTCGGCGGCCTTCCAGAGTTGGGCGTCGAGTTCGTTTAAGAATTGCTGTTCAATATTTTTCATTATTAGTGACTTCCATTATTCAATTTACTGCACTGATGCCTGTGCCCTTTCCATGCGATTCAGGTGTCCGGTTTTATGCACTGGGGATGTACCGCAGCTACATGAAATAATGCTAAAAAATTATTTTAGTAGCTTATTAATATGTTGTCCAAAAACGGTTTGAAATTTTTCTGCGGTAATCATTAACCAATCAAAATATTGATCCCATTTTTCCTTTTGGTTAATATCTGCATCATTTGATAATTTAATTCTACTAGCTTTTTTCCCGTCAAGAGCCATCCATTCTAATTCTGCTTGTAATTCTTCCTCTATTTTATTTTTATTAGTTTCTAATTCGTAATAAAGGTCTTTGGAATCTGGAATATATATTTCACAGGCCATTAAATTTGTTTGACTATTAGTTGTTAATGAAATATACGCCTTCGAGTTCCCAATACTAATATCATACCAATGTTGAGGATATGCTTTTCTTAATTTTAGTTGTGATGACTTATTTTGAGCATATTCTTTAAATTGATTCCAAAAATCTAATTGCAAGACTTTGGTTTCTGTAAGATTTGATTGTCTAGTTGATTTCTTAACAGCTTTTGCCCAATCATTAGGTTTGGAAATAATATTGAATTTTGGCGCACATGGGGAATTACCTATTTGCCATAATTCCATTTTTATTGCAAAAAAATTAACTTTTTCATCTGTATGTTCATTTAGCCAATCAATTGCTTGTTTATGCTCATCTCTAACATCTTTTACAATCCAAATTATTATTTCAGCATCATAACCTGAAGCATAAGTAATCGTTTTACCTAAATGATCATGATCAGTTACTTCCAGTTGATTTTCTATTACGATTTTTTTACCTGTATTCTCTTCTTCAGCTAATATATCTACATTAAATTTTCCTACACTTGCTTCAGTTTCTATTAATAAAATATCAATGCCAATTTCATCACTCAATAAAGCAAGATTTTCTTTTTCTGATAACCACGTTGTAAAATCAATTGCTTCATGATTCCACACCTTTCTTAAGTCGACTTTTTTTAGTGTCTCTAATTGCATGATTAAATTTTATGATTACATTGTATAAATCTTTTTTGGATTTACTGTAATATTTCAAAACGGAAAAACTATGCAAATATTTTTAATATTCTAATAAATGGAAGCTAACTGCCGATGAACACAAATAAACGCAGATACAACCAAATCCGCATTCATCTGAGTGTATCTGCGGTTAACATTGAAATGCTTCCAGCCCCCCTCTCGCCTCCACTCTGCCCAGGTGCCCGTCCCGCTCAGCTCCGCCCGCCCTTGTGGTGTGGGGGCTGGCAGGCGCTTTTTCGGTGTCTTATATATAAATACGAATTAGTGTCTGGACTTCTGCATGAATATAGTAAATGAATATTTCAATATATTTGAGAACCAAAAAGATAAATAATTTAAACTCTGTTATTTCATTGAAAATTGGAATTGATTTGAATGGGTAAAATAGAATCTCGTGAAAACGAGCCAAAAGACAAGAAAGCCGGTGTTTTGACAAATGAAGAGAAAAGACACCTCGAAGATAGCATGCACCATAATGACAAGCTTATGAGACAATTAGCACACATGTAGTGGACGGACTTTTTCTCTCAACCATTTTTCAATTTCTTCAACTGAACATTTATATTCAGCAATTTTAATAAGTGCTTGAAGTATTTCTTTATCATTTGCATGGATATGCATTCCTTCTTGCCTAAGTAGAATATCTGCAACTTGGAAACCAGTTCTCTTATTCCCATCCATAAATGGGTGACCAATGATTATGCTATGCATTACTAACGATGCTTTTTTAAGTACATCATTTTCTTTTATAAACAAATAAATAAGATATTCAATACTTCCTAAATTTAGGATTCCATTAAGGCCTCCATATTTTTCTATGACTTCATTATGAATCTCTATAATTTTCTGTGCAGTTAATTCACTCATTCAAATAACAAATACTCTTAAATGGAATTATAGGTTTTGTTAATGTTCCAAATTGTCTAAAATGCTCCACTCCTTCCGCCCCCTCTCGCCTTCACTCTACCCGGGTGCCCGTCCCGCTCTGCTCCACCCTGCCGCCCTTTTGGTGTGGGGGTTGGCAGGCGCTTTAATAGTGCCACGTGGATGCATGGGTATCCGGTGGTTCGGGGGTGCGAAGTGGATGTTATGTTAGTTAGCTGCCGGTGACAGTTGAAATATATAATAAAAGATATGCATGTGGCTATCCCTACCCCTGCCACCGCAGCCCGTTAGGGCGGCAGGTGGCAGCCAACCTTGTGGATTTGTGTAAACTTTGAACCGCAGAGGACGCGGAGTACGCAGAGCATTTTTCCTCTTCTCTGCGTACCTCTGCGAACTCAGCGGTTGGTATTGAACTGATTCCAGGCCCGAGTGTATGAGTTTCTATGAGAGGCCGGGGTTTCAGGGTGGTGGAAAAGTACAGGCAGACCGATTTTCCTGACTCCGGATCATTCTGCTGTTTTACAGAAGCTACAATATGCATTTTGAGGCAGCAGCATGTCCAATAACTAACAGTTTTCAACGAAAATTAGAGGTCAATTTGCTTTTCTTTGAAAGTCAAGTCAAACTCTGCCACATATCTGGAATAACATATTCCCTTAATAAGCAGGGTTGAGGTTTCTAAAACATACGCTCAAGGGCTTGCCTGGCAGGCATTCCCACTTCAATTCCCAGATCGTCCGCAGCCTTAGTGGCCTCAACCACACCGGCTGCCAGCACGTCCTCGAAATTCCTGACACCCGTCACCTTTACAGCCACGTCGTCCAGGCGTTCTGCCATGGATATATCCAGGTATCCGCACATTACAAAACCCCTGGGTGCCCTTATGACCAGCAGCGGCGCATGCTCCATATCAATTTTCAGGCCCAGTGCGGTGCCGTTTTCCAGTTCAATGGATTCGATTAGCATATCTTAATCCAGTATTTTTAGTTCTGATGACTGGCAGGCAGGACAGCTTACTTCCCATACCTTTGAATCTGTTACCACATGCACTGCATTCATATCTTGCCATGGCAGCAACGCTCAGGTCCACGCTATCGGCAGCGCTTGAATCAACAAAACACATATTATACTGCACCTCATTAGATAGAAATCCATTATAGGTAATAAGATTTCTGCCGAACCGGCAAACACTGGCAAACACTTATATATCTCTTACAATATCATATGCGGAAAGTACTTATGCCATCTTTAGCCCAGGACAGAAGAAGTCCAGACCTGACAATACTTATACCCTCATCCCTGACATCAGAAACAAGGGACAAGAGAATAAAGACGTACAAGGTCGGGCAGATTGCAAGAGCGGCATCAGTGTTCAGGGTCGGGAAGATAATCATCTACCGTGACCCGCAATTCGATGACAGTAGGTTTATAGACCTGCTGCTGAGATATGCAGAGACACCACAGTACCTGCGAAAACACCTGTTCCCCCTCAGGGAGGAACTAAAGCATGCAGGGGTGTTACCGCCGCTAAGGACACTGCATCATCCCATCGAATCAAGATCATCGAACCTCAACGAAGGAGAATTCCGGGTTGGGGTAGTGGTCCCAGGACCACAAAAAAAGAAAAGCGAGAAAAAAGTCGGATCTGACAAGAGTGCATGGGTCGATATCGGAATCGATAGCCCGGTCCGCCTCGAAGCACCTTCAAGGAAAGTGCGGAATGGCGAGCGCATTAATGTCAGAATCTTTTCGCGAAGACCAATACAAGCAAAGCTGGTAACAAAGGACGAGATCCCCATGTATTGGGGATACCGTACAGCAGTAGAAGACAGCCTGTCAGGGGCGCTGGAAAAGATTTCAGAAGAAGGTGCCCTGATAATCGCCACATCCCGCCAGGGTAAGTTGCTCGACAACACACTCCTGGCACAGATCGGTGATCGGACAAAGCAGTCTAATAATACTGCTGTGGTATTTGGCTCACCCAGGCAAGGTATAGAGACCATACTGGCCGATGAGGGTTTCAAACTCCCGGACTTCCATTGTGAAGTGCTCAATACCATACCCGGACAGGGAACAGCCACAGTAAGGACAGAAGAGGCCGTATGGGCTACACTGTCTGCGTTGAACCTGGTCAGGTAAGCTGACGACCGTCCCACCAGATGCGATAGGATAATCCTATAACCAGGAGGAAGAGAATGGCAAATTTACACAGACCAAGGCGAGGATCACTGGCCTTCAGCCCGAGGAAAAGGGCAAAGAGCCAGATACCTACTATGAGATCATGGTCCGAAGGAAACAAAGAGCCCAAACTGGGCGGTTTTGCCGGATATAAAGTGGGCATGACCCATGTGATCATGATGGACGATAAGCCCAAAAGTCTCACAGAAGGTACGGAAATTTCCGTTCCGGTGACAGTGCTCGAAGTACCTGCAATGAAAATTGCAGCGATCAGGGTATATGGAGAACCAGGACCCTACGGCACAAAAATACTGGGCGAAGCATGGTCCGGTGACCTTGACCCCACGTTAGACAAAAAACTATTCACACCAAAGAAAGCCAATCCGCAAAAGGCACTTGAAAAGATAGGGAAACTAGTTGAAGAAGGAAAGGTAGCAAACATCCATTTGATCTCTTATACGCTCCCGTCCCTGATAGCAGGAATCCCAAAAAAGACGCCTGATGTGATGGAGAACAGGATAGTTGGCGGGGATATGGCCACCAGACTTGAGTATGCAGCATCCTTGATAGGGAAATCAGTAGAAGTTTCTGAAATTTTCAATACCGGTGATATGATAGACGTATCGGCCATCACTATAGGTAAAGGTACACAGGGACCTGTGAAACGGTGGGGCATCAACCTGATGAAACATAAACACAGCAGACAGGGCAGTCTCAGGCAGATAGGCACCCTGGGACCATGGAACCCATCAAGAGTGAGCTGGCGGGTACCACAACTGGGCCAGACCGGTTATCAACAGAGGACAGAGTATAATAAACGTATCATCAAGATCGGTGAGAACGGTGAGGAAGTGACCCCCAGTAGCGGATTCTTAAACTATGGGGAAGTAAGCGGGAATTATATGCTGTTAAAGGGCAGTGTTCCTGGTCCAAAGAAGCGACTTATCAGGCTAAGACCGGCCATAAGGGGCGATAAACAGCAGATCAGTGCACCCCAGGTATCATATATCAGTGTGAAGTCAAAGCAGGGGTGAATAAGATATGAGTAAAGCAAAAATTATGGATATTACAGGAGCCTCTAAAGGCGATATCGAGCTCCCTGCTGTATTTGATGAGATGTACAGGCCAGACCTGATCAAGAAAGCTGTACTTGCAGCCCAGGCCAACAGGTTACAGGTCTACGGTCCCACACCCTATGCCGGTATGCAGACTTCGGCAGCTAACTGGGGTCCCGGCCGCGGTGCAGCCCGTGTACCCAGGATCAAGACAGGTAACCGTGTGGCCCGTATCACCCAGGCAAGGGGCGGCAGGAAAGCCCATCCACCCAAGGTTGAGAAAGATTATTCTGAGAAGATCAATAAGAAGGAACGTTACAGGGCCATCAATTCGGCCATTGCAGCCACTGCAAATCCCGAACTGGTCCGCAACAGGGGACACAAGTTCGATGCTGAGCTGCCCATTGTAGCTGATGACGGATTCCAGGATATCAAGACAACTAAAGAGGTTGTCGGGTTCATGGAAGCCATTAATGTGTACGATGATGTGATAAGGGCAAAGAACGGCAAGCACATCAGGGCAGGCGGAGGCAAGAGACGCGGACGCAAGTACAAGAAGCCCAAGAGCCTGCTTATTATAATAGGCGAAGATAACGGCATCGTACGTGCGGCAAGGAACCTATCAGGTGTGGACGTGATCAGTGTGAACAGGTTGAATACTGAACTGTTGGCACCAGGTACCCATGCAGGCAGGCTTGCCATATGGACTGAATCTGCCATCAAGGTATTAGGGGAGGAGTGATCAATGTCAGTAATATTACATCCATTTGTTACAGAGAAGGCCACATTCCATATCGAGGACGAGAACAAATTGCAGTTCGTGGTTGATATCAATGCCACCAAGGACCAGATCAAAAAAGAGATCGAGGAACTGTACGATATCCCGGTGCTTTCAGTGAGAACAATGATTACTATGAAAGGGAAGAAAAAGGCTATCGTATCCTTTGAAGGCGATAACACAGCCGGCGAACTTGCATCCAAACTTGGAATATTCTAGGGAAGGTGAAAAGATATGGGAAAAAGAATTATTTCACAGAACCGGGGTAAAGGAACACCCACCTATCGGGCACCCTCCCATAAGTTCAAGGCCAAGCTTAGACACATAAAAGTGGACAGGGACGAAACAGTCAAAGGCGAAGTCATTGAGATACTGCACGATACTGCCAGGTCTGCACCTATTGCCAGGGTCAGCCTGGACAACGGGGAAGAACGCCTGATACTGATACCTGAAGGCATTGCAGTGGGGCAGGAGATCGCATGCGGTATTTCCGCGGAGATACTGCAAGGTAATACGCTGCCACTGCGAGAGATTCCTGAAGGCATACTGTTGTGCAATATAGAGAACAAACCCGGTGACGGCGGGCAGCTTGCCAGGTCAAGCGGTGTATATGCCGTACTGATCGCCCATGATGTGGGCAAGACCGTGGTGCAGATGCCCAGTGGAGCATTGAAATGGCTGAATCCCGGGTGCAAAGCTACCATTGGCGTAGTGGCAGGCGGAGGCAGGGTCGATAAGCCCTTTGTGAAGGCCGGTAAGAAATATCATAAATTAAAGACAAGAGCAGCAAAGTATCCCAGGGTGTCCGGTGTGGCAATGAACGCCATAGATCACCCCTTCGGAGGCGGTGGATGGCAGCATCCGGGGAGACCCAAGACTGTAAGCCGAAGAGCACCACCAGGCAGGAAGGTCGGGTCCATTGCGGCAAGAAGAACAGGAAAGAGGTGATAAGGTATGGCAAAGAAATCAACCACCAAACTGCCCAAGAGAAAGGGTGAGTTTACCTACCGGGGAAAGACTCTCCAGGACCTGAAAAAGATGAGCCTGGAAGAGTTTGCTGAACTCTTACCTGCCAGACAGCGCAGGACCATCAGCCGCGGGCTTGGCGATGAACATAAGAAAATATTGAACAAGATCAATGACGGAGATACCACCATCAAGACACACCTGAGGGATATGATCATCCTTCCTGAGATGGTAGGCCTCAATCTGGAGATACACAACGGGAAGAGCTTCGAGAAGGTTGAGGTCATACCCGAGATGCTGGGACACTACTTTGGTGAATATTCCTTTACCCGTAGGCGGGTTTCACACGGTTCGGCCGGTGTAGGGGCTACCAAGTCCAGCAAGTTCGTACCGCTGAAGTGATGGAGGAAGATTATATGGCAAGAATTGCTTATTCAGCACAGGCAGACCCTGATACTACATCAAGGGCCATGGGTCATGAACTCCATATTTCACCCAGGCATTCAAGGGAGATATGCAGGGCTATCAAAGGTATGAAGACCGACCAGGCAATAAAGTACCTTGAGGATGTATCCGTCCTGAAACAGGCAGTCCCGTTCAAGCGTCATAACGACGGTATGGGACACCGCAGAGGTCACATGGCCGCAGGCAGGTATCCACAGAAGGCTGCAAAGGAGTTTATTAAGTTACTGGTGAATGCCGAAGCCAATGCCGAATATAAGGGACTGGATTCCGACAATATGAGGATAACACATATCGCTACCAAACAGGGCCGGGTCATCAGGGGCTACAGGCCGCGGGCAAGGGGCAGGTCATCTCCCAAGAACACAGAGACAGTGAATATAGAAATGATAATCCAGGAGGTGCAGTGAACATGGGAATAGAAAGAAAGTTCGTGCAGGACGGGCTGACCAAGGCAAGGATCAATGAATATTTTACCAAACAGCTTGAACGTGCCGGATACGGTGGAATGGTAATTAACCGTACGCCCATGGGCACCCAGATAACATTATTTGCAGAGAAACCTGGAATGGTCATCGGTAAAGGTGGCAAGACCATACACCGTCTTACCAATGATATGTCCTATGTTTATAGTATAGATAATCCCCAGATCGATGTACAGGAGATCAAGGTACCTGAACTCAATGCCCAGATGATGGCAAATCGTCTGGCCAATGCACTTGAAAGGGGATGGTACTTCAGGAAAGCTGGTTATAACATGCTTCGCAGAATTATGGATTCGGGGGCATTGGGCTGTGAGATAGTCCTATCAGGAAAGTTCACAGGACCCAGGTCCAAGGTATCCAAGATGGTCGAAGGATATATCAAGCATGCAGGTAAACCGGCCGAAGAACTGGTGGATACCGGTTTTGCCACTGCCGTGAAAAAGCTGGGTACTATCGGGTGCCGTGTACGTATTGTACAACCCGGCACTGAACTGCCAGGTAAGTTCTATATGCTAAAAGACGAAACTCCGGCCGCACCTGAGACCCCTGAACCTGAGGCAAAGGCAAAAGAAGGTATCAAAGAGGTACTGGAAAAGGCCCCGGAGGAGCCAGGGATGAAGAATATCAGGCAGGTAGGCAGTGTGTGGGAACACAAACACGATGACCTGGACTGGCATCCTATGTCCATACCCCATCCGGCTGCTGCAGCGGTCCCTGTGACCGAGGTCGCAGAAGAGGAAACGGTAACGGCTGTTGAAGTAGAACCCACTGTTGAAGCAAAAACCGCTGTTGAAGCAGAACCTACTGTTGAAGCAGAACCTACTGTTGAAGCAGAATCTACCACAAAGACAGTTGAAAAGCCTGTTCAATCGCCTGATATTGAATTGCCGGAAGGTGAACAGACACGTATCAACGAAGGTGTGGAAGAACACAGACACGAAGGTTATGATTACTGGCACCCCAGTTCCAGGACACATAAAAACAAAGGAGATGAAGAGTAATGGCGATCCTGCGAGTGGACGAGATCCGTAACCTGAGCCGGGAAGAGAAACTGGACGAGCTGGAAAAACTTAATGCCGAACTCATAAGGGAACGTGCCATTGCATCCTCAGGCGGTGCACCAGAGAACCCGGGCCGCATCGGTGAGCTGCGAAGGACCATTGCAAGGATCAAGACCATCCAGAAGGAGACCGGCGAATAAGAGGTAATATATGCAGATATCACCCCACAACCTCATCCATCACGAATTGATAGGTCTTGAGGTAGAGGTGGTTGACAGCACTAATCCATATCAAATAGGAATAAAAGGAACGGTGATCGACGAAACCAGGAATATATTGAAGATCGATGTGGACGGCGGGCATGTTAGAATGGTGTCCAAATCCCACACTGATTTCATATTCACAATACCCGCGGGCAATGGCAGACGTTACCTGCCAGATACCCGAACGCGGGTTAAGGTAAAAGGAACTTTACTGCTCTCACAACCTGAAAACCGCATTCAGACAAAGTTCAAGAAAAGCTTCAGACGAAGAAAGAATAAATAAATATCATATAATAATGAGGAATATAAGATGACACGAGACATAGGACTGGACATCAATGCTTCTCCTGATGAGGAGTGTAATGATATCAACTGTCCATTCCATGGGACGCTGCCAGTAAGAGGTCAGGTTTTTACCGGGTCAGTTGTCAGCAGTAAAATGGATAAGACAGTTGTTGTGAAGAGGACCTTTGAGAAACTGGTCACTAAGTATGAGCGATATGAGAAAAGGCAGTCAAAGTTGCATGCCCATAATCCCCCATGTATCAATGCAAAAGAGGGGGACGTGGTAAAGATCGCTGAATGCAGGCCGCTCAGTAAAACCAAGAAATTCGTAGTGATCGAGGTGACCAAATGATCGGGATGAAAGCCAAGATACCCCGTGCATTGAATGCCGGTGCCAGGCTGGACTGTGTAGACAATACAGGTGCCAGGCAGGTAGAGATCATTTCCGTGAAAAAATACAGGGGTGTCAAGAACAGGCATCCAAAAGGCGGAATAGGAGATATGCTGGTGGTCAGTGTAAAAAAAGGTACACCCGAGATGCGTAAGCAGATACTGAATGCAGTGGTGATAAGGCAGAAAAAGGAATATAGGCGTCCGGACGGACTTCGTGTTTCCTTTGAGGATAATGCCGCAGTGATCACTGATCTGGACGGTATCCCAAAAGGTACCGAGATCAAGGGGCCGGTTGCCAGGGAAGCGGCTGAAAGATTCAGTAAGATAGCCACGGCAGCTTCAATTATAGTATGAGGTGCTTATCAATGAAGATCGAATCCAAACAACCGAGAAAACAGCGCAAAGCACGCTATAATGCGTCGCTTCACCAGCGCCAGAAATTGATGAGTGTCCAGTTAAGTCATGAACTCAGGGCCAAGTACAATAAGCGTAACATTCCTGTAAATGTGAATGACACTGTAATGGTCATGCGCGGTGACCATACCGGTACTGAAGGTAAGGTGGAACTGGTGGACTTAAAGAGAGGTACCATCGTAGTTGAAGGCGTTAGTGTGCCCAAGGCTGACGGTACTGAGGTACCCAGACCGGTACAACCGTCCAATGTAATGATAACCAAACTTGAACTCGATGACGACATAAGGAAACTTACCCTCAACAGAGGAGGCGAATAAGAGTGAGCAGACATCAGAAGAGTGTGGCAGCACCCAGGAGCTGGCCCATATCCAAGAAGGCTAATATCTGGGTGACCAAACCAAACCCGGGTCCCCACTCCCTTAAACAGGCCATCCCGTTGGGTGTGCTTATCAGGGATATATTGAAATTAACAGATAATCTGCGTGAGACAAAGCGTGTCTTAAACGAGGGCAGCATACTGGTTGACGGTATTGTGAGAAGGGACCATAAGTTCCCTGTAGGCATCTTTGATGTTATCCAGGCCCCTAAGTTGGGAGTATCTTACAGGATGCTCCTGGACCCCAAGGGTCGATTAAGGCTCAACGAGCTGGATGTGGATAAACCAAGGAAACCGTGCAGGATCCTCAACAAGACCACAGTCAAGGACGGCAAAGTACAGTTGAACCTTCATGACGGGACCAATATCCTTGCCGGTAATGACTATAAAACAAAGGACACGATCATTCTCGATATTCCTGAAAAAAGTGTACATAAACACATCAAGTACGAACCAGGGAACCTGGCTGTAGTCATCGGCGGCACCCATTCAGGGCAGCTTGCCAAGATCAAGGAGATCAAGTCCGTACGCAGCAGCAGGCATAACATGGTGGTGCTGTCAAAGGATGATGGTACAGAGTTTGAGACCATTGAGGATTACGTGTTCGTAGTTGGTACTGATAAACCGGAATTCAACCTGGGAGATGAGATCAATGAGTGAGAATAATCTTATGACAATACCCAGGGTAGATAAGGTCACAGTCCACATAGGCGTGGGCGAGAGTGGAGAGAGGCTCAATAAGGCAGAAGACATTCTTAGTGAGATCACCGGGCAGGGAGTTGTAAGGACAAAAGCCAAAAGAACACTGCAAACCTTTGCCATTAAGAAGAACGAACCTATCGGGTGTAAAGTGACACTAAGGAGTAAACTTGCAGAGAGTTTCCTTAAGACCAGTCTTGGCATTATCGAGAATTCACTTAGGGAATCCCAGTTCGATGATACAGGGAATTTCAGTTTCGGTATAGAGGAACATACCGATTATGAAGGAATGAAGTATGACCCTAATATTGGTATTTATGGCATGGATGTGACTGTGGCACTGATCAAGCCGGGTTACAGGATAGGCAGGCGTAAGATTGGAAAACGAAAGATACCAAACAGTCACAGGATGACAAAGCAGGATGCCATGGCCTTTATAAATGAGTATTACGGTGTGGAGGTAGTGGCATGAACAAAGAAACAGTCGCAGAGATAGAAAACAAGTTCGGCCGAGGAGCCAACGAGTGCCGCAGGTGCGGCCGGAAACAGGGTCTTGTAAGGAAATACGGAATATACCTGTGCAGGCAGTGTTTCAGGGAAATTGCACCTGACATGGGATTTAACAAATATTCGTGAGGTGAATAAAATGGTATTATTAGACCCACTGGCAGACGCACTCTCAACCATAATCAATGCAGAGAGCACAGGTAAACCCGACTGCATCATACATCCAGCATCAAAACTGATAGGTAATGTATTGAAAGTAATGCAGGATATAGGGTACATTGGCAATTACGAGTTCATAGACGACGGCAAGTCGGGTATGATCAAAGTGGAACTTATTGGAAAGATCAACAAATGTGGAGTCATCAAACCCAGGTCATCTGTGGGGTACCACGACTTTGAAAAATGGGAGAAACGCTACCTTCCGGCCCGTAATTTCGGTACCTTGGTACTGACCACGCCTGATGGGGTGCTGCCCCATAGTGAGGCCAGGTCCAGGTCAGTTGGCGGGCAATTGCTGGCATACGTGTACTGAGGTGTGAAGAATGCCAAAGGATTTGAAAAAGACACTGGACATTCCCGAGGGGGTCACTCTAGTACTGGAAGGTAACAGCATTTCAGTCACCGGTCCCAGGGGTTCATCTGTCCGTGAATTATGGTATCCGGGAATTGTCATAACGCTGGAGGAAAACCAGGTTATGGTGGACTCGTCCAACCAAAGGAAAAAACAGGTAGCTATGATGGGTACAATTGCGTCCCATATCAGTAATATGATCAATGGTGTCACCGATGGATATACATACAGGATGAAGGTTGTATATTCCCACTTCCCGATCCAGTTGAAAGTGGTAGGGGATCACCTCAGTATCGGGAATTTCCTTGGCGAGAAGAAACCAAGGAAGGCAAAGATACAGGGTGACACAAAAGTGGAGACCAAAGGTGACGAAGTGATCGTTTCAGGTATAGCTATTGAAGATGTAGGCCAGACTGCAGCCAATATCCAGCAGGCGACCAAGATCAAAAGGTTTGACCCAAGGGTATTCCAGGACGGCATATACATGGTGGAGAAGACGACAGCGTAGGTGATAGTAATGGAAGAAGAGATAATCAATGAATTCACTTCAATCAAAGGGATCGGCGAATCCAGGGCAAAGGCCCTGTATGAAGCAGGATATGCTTCGGTCAAGGACTTGAACGATGCCACTGCAGAGGAATTATCCAGGGTTAAAGGTATAACCGACCAGTTAGCAGAGAGGATCAAGAACGAGATTTCCCTGATATATGAAGATATCGAGGCCGGTGAAGCAGTTGAAGAAACTGCACAAGAAGTAGTCGGGACTGCAAAAGTTGAAGTTGAGGCTGAAGAGGAATTCGAAGATGAAGCTGGAGAAGAATTCAAAGAAGAGGCTGGAGAAGGGGACGAAGAAGACAAAGAGATCGAAGCCGTCCCAACAACAGAACTTGAAATGGAATCTGAATTCCAGAGACTGCTGAAGGTCAGGAAGAGGCAGAAATCCAAAAAGCCAAATTTTATCCAGACCGATCAGCATAAGAAAAAGAGACTTAAAAAGTACTGGCGGCGGCCCAAAGGATTGCAAAACAAGAAACGGCGCTATATCCTTGGAAAAGGTGGGATGGCCAGGGTTGGATTCGGAAGTCCCGTTGCAGTTAAGGGCCTTCACCCCTCAGGTTTCCAGGATGTGCTGATGTCCAGGGTACAGGATCTTGATGAACTGGACCCAGGTACACAGGCAGTTCGCATTGCCAGGACAGTAGGACAGCGTAAGCGTATGGAGATTGTCAATAAAGCCAGGAGCCTGGGACTGAAGATATTGAACCCTCCGGTAGAAACAGCTCCAATAGATGAGGAGGTGCAGTGAAATGTCTGATCTACGTAACCAACGCAACATCGCAGCCCATGTACTGGATGTAGGTGTCCACAGAGTATGGATGGACCCGGAAGCTGCCGGTGATATTGCAAATGCGATCACACGCCAGGATGTCAGGGAACTCATATCGGATGGCGTAATTAAAGCCAAACCAGTGAAAGGTGTATCCAGGGGCAGAGCCCGGAAACTTGATATTAAGCGGGCATACGGACACCGTAAGGGTCACGGTTCAAGAAAAGGAGCCAAAGGTGCACGCAATCCAAAGAAAAGGCAGTGGATAAAGAAAATACGCGCATTAAGAAGAAGGCTGCATGAAATGAAAGCCGATGGTACGCTGGATAAGTCCACATATAACAGGATGTACCGCAAGGCTAAAGGCGGCGTATACAGGAACGTAGCCCATATGGAAGCGCATATCGAATCCCACCAACACAAGGAGGACTGAGAATGGCAACAGGACCAAGATACAAAGTACCTTTCCGGCGCAGGAGAGAGGGTAAGACAGATTATCGTCAGCGTCTTCATCTATTGATCTCAAAACAGCCCAGGATAGTGGCACGCGGGAGCCTGCGCCACATGAAACTCCAACTGGCTACACCAAAGCCAGAGGGGGATAATACCTGGGTTCATGCAGATTCCAGTGAACTAAAAAAATACGGCTATACTGGCAGCACAGGTAATACACCTGCAGCATATCTTACAGGCCTGCTTTTCGGGTATAAGGCCCAGGCAGCGGGTTATGAGAACGCCATTTTGGATATGGGATTGCAGGTCTCATCCAAAGGCTGCCGGGTATATGCTGCATTAAAAGGCGTGGTGGATTCGGGTTTCGAAGTACCCCATGACCCAGGGATATTCCCAGGGGAATCAAGGATCAAGGGTGAAGAGATCATGGAATACACAGGTACGGATATACCTGCCCAGTTCGAGGAAGCTCTGGCAAAGATCAAGAATGAATTCGGGGAGGATTAAACAATGGCATACGATTATGAAACGGAATGGGTTCCAAAAACACGATTGGGACAACTGGTAAAGGAAGGCCAGGTAACATCAATGGAAGAGGCCCTGTCCTCGGGACTCCCTATAAAGGAACCCCAGTTGGTTGATGCGCTGCTTCCCGAACTTAAGGAAGAAGTACTGGACATAAATATGGTCCAGAGGATGACCGATTCGGGCAGGCGTGTCAAGTTCAGGGCAGTTGTGGTAGTAGGCAACGAGGATGGTTATTTAGGTCTGGGCCAGGGTAAGGACGTCCAGGTAGGACCTGCCATCAGGAAGGCCATAGATTCTGCAAAGATCAATATCTCAGGTATCAGGCGAGGATGCGGTTCCTGGGAGTGCGGATGCAATACAGAACATACCGTGCCTTTTGAGGTCGTGGGTAAGATGGGCAGTGTAAAGGTCATATTGAAACCCGCACCCAGGGGTCTGGGCCTGGCAGCCGGAAAAACGGCAAAGACTGTTATGCAGATGGCAGGTATCAAGGACGTCTGGACCAGGACCGAAGGGCAGACCAGGACCACCCTGAACTTTGCCAAGGCCACTTTTGAAGCATTGAAAAGGACCGCAGTAGTCCGTACCGTGGGGGCAGAGTAATGTATACCGTAGTGCGGCTAAGAAGTACGGTCAATACCAGGCCGGAGATCAGGGATACCCTGAAGATGCTCAGGCTCAACAGGGTCAATCATTGTGTCGTCCTTGAAGAGAATCCCCATAACAAGGGTATGATCCGGAAAGTGAAGGACTATGTGGCATGGGGCAATATTTCCCCGGAAGCTTTATCCCAGCTTATACGCAAGCGAGGCGAACTTGAGGGGAACGGCGCACTGGATGATGAGTATGTTAAGGAAAATATCTCCTTTGACAGTATCGATGCACTGGCACAGGCCATCTGCTCGGGTGAAGTGTCTATCAAGGATATCCCAAAACTAAAGCCGGTATTCAGGCTCCATCCGCCCAGGAAGGGGCATAAAGGTATCAAGAAAACGGTGCCGGAAGGTGGAGTACTGGGTTATCACGGCGACGATATCAATGCGCTTCTCCACAAGATGAGGTAATACTTATGAAAAAGAACGTAACCAAATTCAGAGGTTCCAGGACGTGCGGAGGCGGCACACATAAGAACCGCCGCGGTGGAGGAAGCCGTGGAGGCCGGGGCAACGCAGGTGGATGCAAACACCATTTCGTGCGCAATTACATGAATGGCACGGCATATGGCAAGCATGGGTTCAAACGTCCACAAAAGGTCCTTTCAGATAAACCCATTGTGAATGTGGGTGAACTGGATGAACTGGCTGAACAACTGGTGCAGTATGGTGAGGCGCATAAAGATGGCGATGTTTATCATATCAACCTGGCAGAACTGGAATACCCAATAGTAAAAGTGCTGGGTAATGGCAGGATCACCAAACCCATAGCTATCACAGTCTCTGAATGCAGCGTAAGGGCAAGGTCCAAGATCGAAGAAGCTGGCGGCAGTATAGAAGAATATGTCCCAGCGGTTAAAGAAGTAGACATTGAACCAGAGCCCGAAGAGACCGGGGAACCAGACGTTGAAGATATCTGATCATTAATTCAAGAAGGAATTCACGGAAAAAATTCATGCAAAGAGAACAATAATGTTAAATTATTGTATTTCCATTCCATATTTTTAATACCAAAATCGGGTGCATTTAATGACTCTTAAGGATACCATCGAACCAATCTTACGAAGACTCCCGGCCGTGGCAAGGCCGGAGGGGCATGTCCATTTCAAGAAGAAACTGACCTGGACAGTGAGCATACTACTGATGTATTTCGCCCTGTCTAATGTTCCGCTTTTCGGCATGTCTCCTGAATCCATTGACCTGTTCGAACAATACAGGGCATTCTTTGCAGGGGCCTCGGGCTCACTCTTGCTACTGGGTATCGGCCCCATTGTTACTGCATCTATCGTGTTGCAGCTGCTGGTGGGAGCGGATGTGATCAAGATGGACCTGAGCAACCCCCAGGACCAGGCTATCTTCCAGGGAGTCCAGAAACTGCTGGTGTTTGTGATGATCATATTGACAGCACTGCCCCAGATTTTAGGCGGGTACATCAAGCCCGATGCCGGCCTGGCAGCCATACTGGCTGCGGATTTTAACATCTCGGCCGCAGCCGGGTTGGACCTTGTGATGTTAATCATATTCATCCAGATATTCATTGGCGGAACCCTGATATTGTTCATGGATGAGGTGGTATCCAAATGGGGTATAGGTTCCGGCGTGGGACTGTTCATTGTGGCAGGAGTGTCACAGGCGATCGTTACGGGCCTGTTCAGTATAACGCGCCCGGGAGGACCTCTTAGTGCACCAGTTGGCCTTTTACCAAAATGGCTGTATTTCACCACAGATGTAGGACTTGGCAACCTGTTTTCAGATAATGTTTTCCAGAACGTTTTCATTGATGGCGGTATCCTGGCACTGATAAGTACGGTCATGATATTCCTTGTAGTGGTATATGTGGAATCCACACGTATCGAGATACCTCTGGCCCATAGTGCGGTGCGGGGTGCAAGGGGCAGATTCCCTGTCAAGCTTATTTATGCCAGTGTGCTTCCCATGATACTGGTCAGGGCACTGCAGGCAAATATCCAGATGGTGGGCATGCTGCTGTTCAATAAAGGGATTACGTTCCTGGGTGAGTTCAGGGGCAGTACTGCTACCAGCGGCCTGATGTATTATCTTTCACCGTTGCACGGTCCTGGTGATTGGATACCCAGTCTGGTGAAAAAGAATTTTGATGACATTAATATGCAGTATGCTACTGAAGCTACCGGTTTCGCACCTGTAGATATACCGGCCACCTGGCAGATATTTTTACATGTGGGTGCGGATGCTACCATGTTGATCATTGGCGGTATCATCTTTGCACTGTTCTGGATCGAGACTACAGGTATGAATGCAAAGAACACGGCCCAGAAGATACACAATTCAGGTATGCAAATACCTGGGTTCAGGCGCAACATTGACAGTATCGAGCGGGTCATGAACCGTTATATTCCCAGGGTTACTATTATCGGAGGTGCATTCATCGGACTGTTGACACTGGTAGCCAGTCTTATGGGTACGCTGGGAGGTGCAGGCGGGACCGGTCTGCTGCTGGCTGTGAGTATTGTATATAGGTTGTACGAGGATCTGGCATCCGAACAGATGATGGAGATGCATCCGATGATGAGACAATTCCTTGGAGGTACTTCATAGTATGGTCAATCTGGTATTACTTGGTGCGCCGGGTGCGGGTAAGGGCACCCAGGCCAAGATGCTGGCCGGGAAGTACGGTATCCTTCATATATCCACAGGCGATATATTGCGGGAAAATGTGAGCAATAATACCGAACTGGGTAAAAAAGCAAAGGAATACATGGACAAGGGCGAACTCGTCCCTGACACTGTACTGATAGATATTATCAAGGACAGGCTATCAAGGCCTGACACCGATAACGGATTCCTGCTGGACGGCTATCCCCGGACCATTCCCCAGGCAGAGGCACTGGATAATATCTTCGGCCAGTTGGGAAAGAGACTGGATGCAGTAATCGATATCAAGGTTCCGGACGATGAACTTGTGGCCAGGCTGGCAGGCAGGCGGATGTGTAAGTGCGGTGCCAGCTACCACGTAATTTTCAATCCTCCAAAGAAGGACGGGATATGCGATGTATGCAGCGGGGAACTGTACCAGCGTGACGATGATACCGAAAGCTCAGTGAAGACCAGGCTGGTCGCCTATTACAACCAGACCCACCCGCTTATTGATTATTATACAGATAAAAGACTGTTGCGTACTGTTAGTGGTACCGGGGATATTGAGGATATCTTCGGTGAGATCACAGTTGTTGTTGATAAGATATTGGAGTAGGATATGCCAAAAACTGACTTGAAGCAGACGGTAGAAAGGGCTGCACTTGCCCTTGGTTTCGGAATGATGTTCGGAATCATCCTGCTTGGTGAAACATTCAGGATGCAGGTGGGTGAAGTAGTTGAGATATTACTCGGGCCGCTGCCCGAGATCCTGCCATTCCATATTATGCTGTTCGTCATGGCCGCTATTACCGGCCTGTATGCATCGCTGATCCAGAAATATACAATGGATTGGGAACTGATGCGCCGGGTGCAGGACCAGATGAAGAACTTCCAGAAGGATTTCAGGGAGGCGCAGCTTGCAGATAACCAGTCCAAAGTGAAGAAAATGGAAGCAGAGCGTTCAGCCATGATGAATGACCAGATGCAAATGACCAAACAGCAGTTCAAACCCATGGCTTATATCAGCATTATTTCGCTGCCCCTTTTCATGTGGGCGTACCTTTACATAGGCGAGCACCCAGACCCAACCCTTATATTCCCGTTTTGGGGTGAAAAGTCGCTGACCGGGTTTGTGCTGGGTCCTATCCAGTACTGGATATACTGGTATTTCATTTGCAGTCTGCCAATCAGCCAGATTATCAGGAAAAGCCTGAATATCGGCGGCGTGTGAACATGATAATTACAGTCAGCGGTCCACCAGGGAGCGGGAAGAGTACTCTTTCAGTGAAGATCGCTGAACATTTTGATCTGGAACTTGTGTCCTCAGGTGACGTTTTCAGGGCTATGGCAAAGGAAAAGGGAGTGGATCTTGAAAAGTTCGGGCATATGGCCGAAGCTGACCCTGCCATTGATAAGGAGATCGACAGGCGGCAGGTGGAACTTTCAAAGACCAAAGGGGATATCCTGTTCGAGGGACGGCTTTCGGGCTGGCTGATAGATGCTGACCTGAAGATAATGCTAAAGACCGATGTGGGGGTCAGGGCAAGGCGGATCGCAGGCAGGGAGGATATTTCCCTTGAGCAGGCCATGCACGAGACCATGGTGCGCCAGGAGAGCGAGGCAAAGCGTTACAGGGAGTACTATGATATCGATATATCTGACCTGACCCTGTATGACCTGGTGATCGAGTCCAGTGTATGGGACCCGGAAGCCACGGCAAATGTCGCTATTACAGCAATTGGATCTATGAAGGAAAAGGGGCAGAGGGGTTAGATGGAGCATAAACTGCCTGCTGATGTCAAGCGGGAATTACAATGCAAAGTGGAGGATACCACTGACCCGGCTTATGGATATATTCCTAACAAGCGTCCTATAAGGGAGCTTATAACTCACGGTGTGCTCAATCTCGACAAACCAGCCGGACCCACCAGTCATGAGGTGGTGTCGTGGGTGAAGAAGATACTGGACCTTCCCAGGTCCGGACACGGTGGAACACTGGACCCTAAGGTTACTGGTCTTTTACCCATTATGCTGGGCGATGCAACCAAGTCGGTGGGGGCGCTTATGACTGCTGGGAAGGAATATATATGTTTAATGAAATTACATTCCACTGTAAAAAAGACCGTAGTTAAGGAGATTGCACAGGAGTTCACCGGACCTATCTACCAGAGACCTCCGGTAAAGTCGGCTGTGAAACGTGAGGTAAGGATACGTAATATCTATTACCTGGATATCCTTGAGATCAATGGTACCAAAGTGCTGATGCGCGTGGGCTGTGAGGCCGGTACGTATATCAGGAAGTTGTGCCATGATATGGGCGAAGCTCTTGGTTGTGGTGCGCATATGCAGGAGTTGCGGAGAACCCGCAGCGGGCCGTTCAGGGAGGATGACAGTCTGATAACGCTGTTCGACCTGAAGGATGCTATGGTCATGTACCAGGAGTCGGATGACGAGAGCGAACTGCGCCGGGTGATACAGCCGATGGAGGCAGGTCTTGTGCATCTGCCCAGGATTATTATAAGGGACAGTGCTGTGGACGCTATATGTCACGGTGCCAGTCTGGCCGCACCTGGTGTGGTGAAGGTGGATTCTGGTATGAATTCGGGCGATATGGTGCTGGTCATGAGCCTGAAAGGTGAAGCGGTTGCCCTGGCATGGAGCCTTATGGACACGGATGCCGTGCTTGAAGCAGAAACTGGTATGGTGGCCGACACCAAGCGGGTGCTGATGCCTGAAGGTACTTATCCAAAGGGCTGGACAGCGAAGACGGAAAAAGGTGGCAAACCTGACTGAAAATTGTCAGTCGAACGCAAAATACGGATACCTTGATGCCGAGGTAGTCTAGCGGTATGGCGCAAGCCTGGAAAGCTTGTGGGGCTTGGTTCCCCTCGGGAGTTCGAATCTCCCCCTCGGCGCTTGTTTTTACAGGATGAGAGTGGGAACAAGAGCGATCTTTGTAGTAATGGGTAGGGTTATTAAAATGGCAAATGATTTTTTTTAATTCAAAAGGCGTAAAAAGTACTCATAGAATGAAAGATATTATTAAATAGATAGTTTTATTCCATGTATATGTTGGTTATAGGGGATAATTGAAAAGAAATATTTATTGTCTCATATGATTATCTTCAGATGAGGATTCAATGATGAAGAAAGTTATCCAGCATAAACCAAAAGGGCTTCGTATTGAGATAGAAAAACTCGAAGGTCAATTTGAAATCCCAAATGTTAAAAAAATGCAGGAAGAATTGTTACATATGTTTAATAATCCTAAAGATTATACATGTTTATCTCAAGATGATATTGACAAAATATTTGGTCCTTGGGTTAACCTATCCCCAAAAGATAAGGCTCATGCCACGGCCAAAAGAACTTTTATAAAAATAAAAGAAACGATGTTTGTAGATGATGATTCCAATTGTCCAGAGTTTGATAATGCAGAAGATTTTTAATTTCCTGAAATATTACTATCGGTAATATGGCGCCCTGAAAAATCCATAATTATTCATCTTTAAAAAATCATCTTAGCTATACGTTTGTTAAGTTAATTATCCTATAAACTATAGAAATATACTATATGCCACCTACAAACCCATTATTCAGTGTAAAATAAGTATGGTAAACACATATTTAGGGGTGCCTGATAACGATTTTTAACATATTCAGGTGATAGCGTTTTTTCTGGTTATGTTCAACCTTTGGATATTACCAATAGTTATATTAGGCTTTATCTAAATGGAGTGTTTTTTTAAAATGTAAACTATTATATATTATGCTGTATGAAATTCAATAGGTGTTTATTGTGCTAACTGATCAACAATTTGCTACACTTATTGAAGCTCTAAAAATAATCCATAAAACAGCAGATAAAGGGGTTATAGATGATTTAGAAGATTATAAAAAAGTTATAACAGTATTAGAGGATGGTAAAACTAATAAACCTGACATCGATGCAATAATTCGTTGGATTAGAAAAAAGGATCCAAAAGGGGACAAATATAAAGTTGCTCGATGTTTAGTATGGTATATTGCAAAAAAGAAATTAGAAATACCTGAAATTCAATCCGCAGATTTCCCATTTTGCAAATGCCCTAATGAATACAGATATCATATAAAAAGATATAAATAAAATACACATAATAAACATCTTTATTTTTGTTTAAAACACAATATTATATGGATCGTTATTATTCTAATTATAACAATATTGATATATTCTAAATTATCAAAATAAGTTTGTTTGTTAATCACATTTATACTAATTTTATTATAGGTGGAATGATGAAATGCTAAGGAAAGATAATAAACGTAAATTTGTGAAAACAGGATGGTGGATATTTACTCAATATATATTTTCAAATGGGAATTCGACTGTCACATATTCTGACGATGATTATCAAATATGTGTAGAAGGTCAAAAGAAAGCACCCACTTTAGTTATGATTGATGAATCATCAAATAAAAGATGGTGGATGTATAAAAATGAATTTTATTGGGAGGACGAGAATTATTCCCAAAAAGAAGTAAATGCCCTCATATTTGAAAGGGAACATAAGAAAAAAAAGAAGATAAATAAAGCAATTTCTTTGATGAGTCGAGAAAAGATTCCAAATAAAAACAAACGGGAAATGGTACCTGAAGATGTTAGACTTTATGTATGGAATCGAGATGGTGGAAGATGTGTTAAATGTGGCAGCCAGAAAAAAATTGAATATGATCACATCATACCAGTATCAAAAGGAGGAAGCAATACAGCACGAAATATCCAAATTCTTTGTGAAGAATGTAATCGTTCTAAAGGAGATTCTTTAGTTTAACCATGATACACTCAAATATATCTTTACACAGTGTTTTGAAACTCAATGTTTTAGACAGCTTTTTAAAGAACTTCATATTAATATATCATTATGACAAAACCAGGATACACTCACGTATTTATACCAAAATCTTTTCACAGTCTTTTGAAAGAGAAAGCAGAATGTGAAAAAACCAGTATCTGGCGATACATTGAGAATTTAATGCAAACTGGCAATTTTAAGCCTGGAAAGCTTGTGGGGCCTGGTCCCCCTCAGGAGTTCGAATCTCCCCCTCGGTGCTTTATTATTCTATGGTTTTTGTTATATTTTATATAACGAAACGTTTTTAAATATATAACGATATGTACAATTTATATGTACGATTTGAGCCATGTATTCACGAAATCAAATCTTAAGATTCTCAGACTTTTGAAGAAGGAAGAGGGGTTATATATCAGGGAGATTGCAGAAAGACTTGCTATATCGCCTTTTTCTGTCCACAATTCGATCAAGTTATTTAAAAGATTGGGGTTTGCCGAGGTAAAGAAAGTCAAAAACAGGAAAACAATCTATCTGGTCAGGGATAATCCTATACTTAAAAAAATATTTTCGTTGATAAATATTTCAGACCTATCAGGGAATAAGAACTTTAAAAGGCTAATGAAATCAGGAAAGGTGGGGGTTTACGGTAGTTTTGCATCAGGCGAGGATACTAAACATAGCGACATTGATCTATGGTGCTATAAGCAGGAAAAAGTTTCAAATATTGAACTAAGAGAAATCACCAGGGAGATTGAGAAGGACTTTGGGATGGAAGTAAAACTATTTGTTTTGAGTGACTCAAAGATAAAGGATATAATGGATAATGACCCTGAATTTTTTTACCGGTTGAAATTGAGTTCAATAGCTGTAAATGGTGATGTGTTTGGCTGAAGTTGAAAGATGTTTCAATAAGGGGTTA
>JAIWAT010000002.1:0-25570 GCA_048634225.1 Anaerolineales bacterium
CCTGCCTGACGAATCCCGGACTGTTCATGTCGATGTTGGGTATCACATACTCCTTCGACGTGACAACCGGCACTGGCGGGTAGTACGGTTCAGGCGTGTAGAACGCCCACAAGATGAGCAGTGCCACAGTCGAGATGGTCAGGACGAGGGCGGTTATGCCGGGGCCGTGGAAGTTCATACCGTCACCTCGCGTTTTTCCACAATATCGTAATCACTGATATTGATCTCATTGATAACATCTTTTCCGCATGAGCAACATGTTGCCGTCTCGACGGTGTAATACCACACGATGCTGTTTCCACTCATCAATGGTTTATCTACTTCATGTTTTTCTATTCTTTTGGAATACCTTTCAGTTTCCAGCTTTCCTTTGTATTTCCTTCAATAGCAAGATAAGCATCTATTATTTTCAGCCGTTCCGCTTCCCGTTTATCTTCCGGCAGGTTCCAGTGAACAACAATCAATTTTAATTCATTTAAATCAATGATATTGTTTTCATTTATATCATAGAATCTCATTAGATTGTAATTGATAAAAATAAAACAGATTTGGTAGAAAGAATGGAGAATTTTAGAAAACTCGTTGAGGATATCATAAAAGAGAAAACTCTGGATGAAAGAATTGAAAAGGTTGTCGTTGATAAAATGCGTTTGACCCAACAAATCAATGAATTTGAACGAGGGATAAAGGATATAATATACAAATTTGAGGTGAATAATATTCCGTTAAAGGGTACTTGTGGCAGTTGTTAAGATTAGAATTCGACAGAATATAATAGCCCATGCATGGACTATCCACATTCGGCATTCACGAAGTCACAAACCGGCAGGATTGGAAATCCGAGGCATCAGCGCACATGCTAGAGTTTTTTATTATGTCGTTTTTCAGGCTATCCATGTTAATATTCAGGCGCAGGATTATAAGCTAGAAAGCTCATTTCTATTCTTCAAATCAATCATCATGCCTTTTGTATTAAGTATTGGTAAATCCGATATATTATTCTCATATCCCCACCCATATTTTGGAAGATCAAACCATACCTTCTCAGGATTTTTGGGAGTTTGTTCGCTGTATAAGTCAAGATGGTACCATATTACGAAATCCAGGTCATAGGAATTACTTTCTTCCAATAATATATATGATTTTTTAGACAAAATTCCAATTTCTCTCATCACTTTGCTTGTTTCAACTAAAACATCATCGTCTGAAGCAAACCCACCAGTCAATTTAACAACACGGAAATAATTTGTATTTGTTGGATTTACCAAATATATTTTAAAAGAGTAATACTGTTTATATATGAAAGCTGCAAAAGGTTTTGAAAACTTAATATGTTGCTTGAGATTATTCATGGAACTTTTAATCATCATAACTTAGTATTTACCACTTTGGATACCTTTAGTCAATTCTTCTATTCGAGAGCGAATTTTTTTATATATAACAGGATTGGGCTCTAATTCCTTTAATGACTTCAAGCTTATTCGCTTTTGTTTTCCAAATTCTTTATTCAACAGAGATGTCGGTAAAATGTAAAATTCCCATTGGTCGAGATTCAGAGGGTCTATTGTCGCCCCATCCTCATGTTCTAATAAACAGAATACATAGATATCTGCTTGTCTTTTTGATTCCTCGGCCAATATAGCTGTTTCCTCGCTCAACTCTCTAGTTTCTTTAATATCAAATGATATTTTTGATTTCTCTTTTTGGAACCAAGATTGAATATATGCGGCTGATTTTACCTCAATTTTAGGTCCATTCGGTATCTTCAGGTCATATGGACTCCATTCAGAACGCAAACTGTCTTTTGCAAGATTTAGTGATTGAGCAATAATGAATTCAGCCAGTTTCCCTCTTAGAGAATTACTTACCAAATCCGAAGCTGACCATTGCCAAAAGTCCAATACTGTATAACCTAGCTTGTTTTCATTGTTATGAAATTCTTCGGAACCATATTTTCGAGATTTATTAATGGGAACTAATCCCGTTTCTTGACTCAAACTATCTATCTCCGTCATAACTATGTTTCAATAATTTTCGACATAATTTTTGTAACTTATTCATATATAATATTTTTATCTTAATCGTTATACCCCGCAGCTCTGCTGCGGTTGGGACAAACTGAGTATCAACTTTAACCGAAGGTACATATATTAATATGTATGACAGAGTTAAAACATGCATGCCACTGTGTTTATAAAATTAAGTACCATATGGTTTTTTGCATAAAATATAGGAATAAATTATTGTTTGACAAAGATAGAGTTGAATTTTTCAAAGAAATCTGTTCTGAGATTGGAGAAAGATATTGGTTTGAGTTTGATGCAACTCACTTTCCGCATGTAAATCTCAAAAGTGAATCTTTTTAAATTACTTCATCCATTTCATCAGTAAACTCATCTGAGGGGATGAATTAACTGTATGGAAATAACAACTACATCACTTTCTCATTTAGGATTAGTTAGCGGAATGTTTGACGAACTTTGTATTGCAGATTTAATAGATACCTCCATACCAAAAAGCCGAAAAAACCATTTATCCCATTCCACAGCAATCAAAGCCATGTGCTTGAATGGTTTGGGATTCAACGAAAGCCGACTGTATCTTTATGGTGACTACTTTGAAAATCTTCCAACAGAAAGACTATTAGGGGAAGGTATTCTCCCAGAACACATCAACGATGACGTTCTTGGAAGAACACTGGACAAAATCTATGAATATGGTTGTACTGAACTTTTCAACCAGATAGTCCTCAAAGCTATGAACAATGTACCATTTGGCACCCATATTCTTCACACCGACACAACCAGTTTCAGTTTACATGGAAATTACGAGAATCTTAATCCTGAACTCAACACCATTGAGATTACCTACGGACACCCTAAAGACATGCGCTGGGACCTGAAACGTTTTGTACTGAGTATGGTATGCAATCAGGAAGGCATACCGCTTTTTGTAGAAGCTCTTTCCGGGAATGCTCCTGACAAAACCACATTAGTGAAAACCGTTAAGAAAATCCAGAATGCTCTGGAATTGGACGAAAAAGTGTACCACATTGCAGATAGTGCAATCTATAGTGACGATAACATCACAGAGTTAGGAGAGCATACTCTTTGGATTACAAGAGTGCCTGGAACAATCACTGAAGTGAAAGACCTTCTGAACGCAGACTTAAAATTAGAAGTATGCACAGACATTCGATACTCCTGTTATGAAACTACTTCGTCGTATGGCGGAATGAAACAAAAGTGGGTATTGTTTCAATCTAAAGAGATGAAAAAACGAAAAGAGAAGACATTTGACAGCAACATTAAGAAAGAACTGAAAACTGCACAGAGGTCTCTTAACAAGTTGAAAAAGATGGAGTATGCATGTGAAGAGGATGCAATTAGAGCTGCAGACAAATGGCTTGTTGAACACCAAATGTATCAGTTTAAGCAGTTGTCGATAGAGTCTAAATCACGTCGTATGAATGGTAAAAGGGGAAGGCCAAAGAAGGAAGAAAAACTTGAAACGTGTTATTTGGTGAAGGCAAAAATCGAAGTTGATGAACGTGTAATTGCACACAAACGTGAAAAACTGGGACGATTTATTCTTGCAACTAATGATCTTGACCTTACTGCAGATGAGATCTTATCGTATTACAAAAGTCAGAGTACGATTGAACGGGGGTTTAGGTTTTTGAAAGATAAGAGCTTTCATGTTTCAGAGGTGTATTTGAAGAAGGAAAGTAGGATTGAAGCATTGGCAATGATTATGGTTCTATGCTTGTTCCTTTATTCAATTGCTCAATGGAAGTTGAGGACGAGGTTGAAAGAGACGAATAAATTTGTCCGAAATCAGGTGAAAAAGCCTGCACAGAATCCAACAATGAGGTGGGTGTTTTTCTTGTTCATAGGGATTACAGAATTAACAATTATACTTGATGGGAATGTTGAGAAAAAAGTTGCAAATATGAAGGATGAATTGTGGGACATTTTGGGTCTGATGGGAAAGGAATGTGAAAAATATTATGTTTGATGAGAGACATGCGGAAAGTGAGGTACACGCATGAGGTGATAAGTAATGAAATACCCAAAAATAAACACAATATGGAAAAGAGATGAAAACAACAAGTATAGGATAATCGAAGGAAATTATTCTAAAATAGAATTTACTGCGGTCAAGAAATGGAACATAACTGAAAAAATAGATGGCACTAACATAAAAGTTATCTATAAAAATGGTATTGTTTCGTTTGGAGGAAGAACAGATAATGCTCAGATTCCTGCTAATTTATATGAATATCTCCAAAGAACATTTACATTGCCACAAATGAAGGAATTATTTGGTGATGCGGATCAAGATGTAGTATTGTTTGGAGAAGGATATGGTCCAAAGATTCAAAAAGGTGGTGGGTTGTACCGTGACGATGCAGGATTTATTCTATTCGATGCTTATATCGGTGGATGGTGGGTTTTAAGAGATTCAATAGAAGATATTGCATCTAATATTGGCATTGATTGTGTGCCTTTGATTGGGACAATGGGTATTGATGAAGCTGTAAAATATGTGCAATCAAAACCAGACAGTCTAATTGCAAATGAACCTAAAATAATGGAAGGAATTGTAGCAAGGAGTTATCCACTAATGCTGTTTAGAAATGGCGATCCCCTGATGTGGAAACTTAAAGCAAGAGATTACAAGGATGCGTAGTTCAGCGCAGAGAGCCCCGACCACTCCACCGTCGGAATAAAATCCGAGGCATCCACGGATTGGAGGTTGTTTTATAAAGTATGTGTGAACAAAGGTGAAGTAGACAGGTGTTTCTTCGCTAAAAGCAACTTTGAATTGTAGTATTGGACATACATCACTTTTTAAAAAATCATTGTTCATCTTTATGATATAAATCTAAAAAAACTATTTTTTCAGCATTTTTTATGTATAAATATGATAACCTAAATGGTGAAATATAAACTTCCCTGATACCTTTTCTACTGTATCTCATAGGTTTGCCAATTTCTGGCGAGTCGATAATTTTAAGAATTTTCTTTTTAATTTTATTTTTCAATAACTGATCTTTAATCTTCCGAACCTTCTTTTCAAATGAAGGAACATAAGCAATAGTTACCATTTTTCAATTTCGTTAGTAAAGCTTTTATCATCCATTTCTTTATAAAGCCCTTTTTCATATTTTTTTAATGCATCTTCTGTTCTTTTAGCAAAAATAAGATCATCTTCTAAATTGTTATTAAAACCGCTTGCTTTTTTCAGGATTAATTGTTCATCGTTCTTGATTATAACAAGTTTATCCCCTATATTGAAATTTTTTCTCATTTCTGAAGGAATTACTATCTGCCCTTTTGAACTGAGTCTTGTTATTGCGATATCAATCATACTAATCACTATGTAAGATTGGTCTTACAAATATATAAATATTTCGAGGTTTTATTTTCTAAACTCCCAAATAATCCACACAGGGTGTCTCAAAACCCATGATATTTGAAATTCTTTTCCTGTAATTATCGGTCAATCCACCCCATAAATCCTTTTGACCATAGATCTAACCCAACCTCTGAATCAATACTCGCGAACTACGAAAGTCAATGACGTACTTGCCGAATTACTGGAACTATCGGATGTAAGAACTGCTGGCCTGGGCCGGATAGGGAATGTTGCCCCTACAGATACAAAAAAACTTGCAGAATTTACAGCCAGGCGGCTGGATACCCATGTGAGGTACATAGGGGATCATGAAATTGAGACTGTAATGGTAATGGGAGGTAGCGGACTTAAGAGTGAGTATATCAAGATGGCACTGGACGTGGGAGCTGATGCCTTTATTTCAGCTGAGATGCGCCACGATGTAATCCCGTATGCCAGGTACATATCGTTAATAGATGCAAACCACTACGCAACCGAGAACCCTGCCATGCAGGCACTCACCCGAAGGCTGCCTGTTGAATCCGTATTTATCGACGACAGGCCGCAGGTACACGTGATTGCTTAATCAGATTCCTCATCCTCGGGAGGCACCATGGGAAACTCGAACCTGCAGAAATCATCACCCATAGCCATGTTGCTGTCCGATTTTATCCTTGACAGGTATATCCCGAACTCTTTTTCCAGTATCCCCAGTTTAAGACCTTCACATGCACTACAAGCCACTGGATTTTCTTTGGTATATTTAATGTGGGGACATTCCGTGACTTTTATTATAAGGCTTTTGTCAGTAGCCTTCTCGATCTCATACTTGAATGGAAGGCCCAATTCTTTGTAGAGTTCATAGCACATATTGAATTTCTCTTCCAGCGTTACTTCATTGGATATCCAATCTCCAAGCTCCTTGTTCTTCTCCAAAACAGCTATGATTGCCTGTCGTATGCTCTCCCTGATTACCATCTTGGCAGGACCTTCTGCCACAAGTTTACTCAGATAATTGGGCAAGGTGCTGAATATTTCTTCACTGAACAGCCCGACCAGGGCACGTTTTGATTTTTTAGACTCCACTTTGATAGTCTCCTCTAATACAATTGTTACTTAGGCAATATGCACTATTAACTTAATTATTATTTAAATGAGTTAAATATTTCTACAAAACATTCATTCGGATCGGTTCTTGCATTTTTTATAAACCATTTTTACTACCACCAAAAAAACCATGGCAGCACTCAAATTCCTGGGATTAATACCAAGCCATCCAAATAAGGTCATTTTACTTAATGTTGTGGGTTCAATGAAATTGACGAACAGATACTGGTGCAATTTTGCATATACGGCCATACCGGTCAATACCCAAAAATAGCAGTGCAGGCACTCACCCGGAAACTGCCCTATAAATCACGCCCGATGCGCACCCGCCAGTCAGCACCACACCAACAACGAACAGCAGGTCCAGAATGCAACCCAAAACAAAAATCCGACCATCTGTTATCAATAGTTTTATAGAGCATTCGCCCTACCATACAAGATAGATACCCATGAGCAGCAAGTATGATTATAAAAAACTGGGCTTGATAGCAGGTCTTGAGATCCACCAGCAGCTTAACACAAAAGAGAAACTGTTCTGCGGCTGCCCGACAACCTTAAGAGATGTAGAAGATTCCAATTTCGAGTTCTTCAGGTATCTGCGTCCCACCCGCAGCGAGATGGGGGAAATAGACCGTGCCGCTGCCGAAGAGGCAATGCTGACAAAAAAGTTCGTTTACAAAGCCTATGATACTACATGCCTGGTAGAAAATGACGAGGAGCCGCCCAGGGAGTTGAACCCGGAGGCACTGGACCTCACACTACAGATAGCCAAACTCATGAACATGGACCCGTTCGATGAGGTCTTTACAATGCGTAAGATCGTTATAGACGGTTCCAATACATCCGGATTCCAGCGTACTGCCCTGGTATCCACAGGCGGGTACATCGACACCACCGAAGGAAAGGTGGGTGTTGGTGTACTGTGCCTGGAAGAAGATGCTGCCCAGAAGGTGGGGGATAAGGTAGACAGTGTAATATATTCACTTGACAGACAGGGCATTCCACTTGTGGAGATCGGGACCGACCCCGATATTGTATCACCGGCCCATGCCAGGGAAGTGGCAGAGACCATAGGCATGCTGCTGCGCTCCACAGGCAGGGTCAAGCGCGGCCTTGGAACAATCAGGCAGGATGTGAACATCTCCATTGCCAGGGGCGCACGGGTGGAGATCAAAGGCGTGCAGGCCCTGGACCTTATCGAGACCATTGTGGAGCAGGAAGTAGAGCGGCAGGTGAACCTGCTTGACATTATGGAAAAACTGCAATCCTGTAATGCTTCAGTTCCAGGGGATATTGTCAATGTCACACACCTGTTCACCCAAACCCAGTCAAAGGTCATTAAAAAAGCACTGAAGCGTGGTGTTGTACTGGCATTGAACCTGCCGGGTTTTACAGGGCAGGTAGGCCGTGAGATTCAGCCAGGGCGCAGGCTGGGTACCGAATTCTCAGATTATGCTAAAAAGTCAGGTGTTGGCGGGATATTCCATACAGATGAACTGCCTGCATACGGCATAACCGAACAGGAAGTAGACACCGTGCGCGAGGCAGTGGGTGCCCGGGACGGGGACTGTGTTATATTAGTTGCAGACCTGGAAGACCGGGCACAGGGAGCCATGCAAATGGTGGTCGAGCGGGCACGTCTTGCACTGGAAGGCATTCCCGAAGAGACAAGGAGGGGACTGCCTGACGGTAACTCGGCATATATGAGACCTCTTCCAGGGGCGGCCAGGATGTATCCCGAGACTGATGTGCCGTCTGTAGTGGTGACCAGGGATATGCTGGATTCTATTGAACTGCCTGAACTGCTGCCTGAACGTAAGGCCAGGTACATGGAAGAATTGGGACTGAACGAAGAACTGGCTGGAATTGTGGCTTCGAAACATTTAGAATTATTTGAATTGATTATTGCAGAAGTGCCGGATATTGATCCGACACTGGTTGCAAGTACACTTGTAAATACTCTTACTAAACTTAGACGGGAAAGCGGACTGACTGATAATTTTGATATAAATAAAGTAGAGCCACATCATTATGTCGAACTTTTTAAATTATTTGTTTCTGGCGGTGTTGCTAAAGAAGCAATACCTGCTTTGTTAATTGAAATTGCACAACACCCGGAAATGGATATAGAAGATATTGCTAAAAATATGGGTTTAGGACAGAAACGCATTGAAGACATTGAACGCTATGTGGAAAATATCATAGATCAACGCATTGATTTTGTAAAAGAACAAGGTATTGGGGCAGTTGGACCGTTAATGGGTGAAGTTATGAAGGAATTCAGGGGCAGTGTATCTGGAAAAATACTTAGCAACATCCTTAAAGAGAAGATTGAAGCACGACTCAACTCAACAAAATAATTTCCATGCGCTATACAATACGTTTTATTGATAATATTTCCACTTTAATGTATTATCGTTATATTTATGTATTGATTGTTTCAATGTACTACCACGAATATATGCACTTATATACTACTAAAGAATTATCAGTGATTTGTATATAATGTATTGCGGTTGTGCTTAAGATATGTATTATATTATTCGGCTAAATAACCATATTAACAAAACTATACAAGAGGAAAGATAAATGTCAGTTTTTATAGAAATTAAGGACTTATCAGTGGGCTTTGATGATGTTGATGTATTGAAAAATATAAATCTGACGATCAATGAAGGTGAAGCAATTGGAGTACTTGGAAAAAGCGGTTCAGGGAAATCAATCCTGATGCACGTCTTAAGAGGTGTGGAAAAATTCGACCGTATCTCGGGACAGCTATTATACCATGTAGCCCGTTGTGAATCCTGCCGCCAGATCGAACCCGCAAGTCATGCAGGCAGTTCCTGCAAAAAATGTGGTAGTGAACTGAAAGAAATTGTTGCAGATTTTGTATCACTCCCCCTGCACGATCCCGTTAGAAGAGACATAACCCGGCGGCTTGCTATAATGCTGCAGCGTACATTTGCACTATATGGCGATGACAGGGTCATAGTAAACGTGATGAATGCACTTAACGAGATCGGGGAAAAAGGGCCTACTGCTATTCATAAAGCTGCCGACCTGCTGGATCAGGTAAACTTGTCTCACCGTATGATGCATATTGCCAGGGAGTTAAGCGGTGGTGAGAAACAGCGGGTAGTACTGGCAAGACAGCTTGTCAAGGATCCCATGATGCTACTGGCCGATGAACCTACAGGTACACTTGACCCGAAAACAGCCGAACTTGTTCATAATAGTATAATGAACTCTGTGAAACAGTATAATATGTCCCTTGTCATTACTTCACACTGGCCACAGGTTATTGAAGATCTGTCAGACAAGGCAATACTTTTGGAAGATGGGGAGATAGTAGCCCAGGGAGATCCAAAAGAGGTTTGTTCCACATTCATGAAAGAAGCCTCTGTGATCGAGAAACGTGAATACGCTGTGGGGGATTTAATTATCAAGGCCAAAGGCCTTAAGATGAAATATTTCTCACTTGATAGAGGTGTAGTCAATGCTGTTAATGATATCGAATTTGATGTAAGGGAAGGAGAGATCTTCGGCCTGATAGGAGTAAGCGGCGCAGGCAAGACTACCACATCCAAGATAATTACAGGTCTGTTACAACCCACTACCGGTGATATACACATCAAGATAGGAGATGAATGGATAGACATGACTGTATTGGGTTCATATGGTAAGGGAAGGGCCACCAAATATATTGGTATGCTTCACCAGGAATACAGCTTGTATCCCCACAGGAACGTAGTGGATAACCTGACCGAGTCAATTGGTCTGGAACTGCCACACGAACTTGGAGAACGCAAGGCTATCCAAACCCTGATGACTGCAGGATTTTCTGAGACAAAAGCCAAGAACATACTGCAAAAAATGCCTAACGAGCTCAGTGAAGGTGAGAATCACAGGGTAGCGATGGCACAAGTATTAATGAAGGAGCCCAGGATACTGGTATTTGATGAACCCACAGGTACCATGGACCCTATTACAAAGATTGAGGTTTCCAAATCCATTCTACACGCAAGGGAAACATTGGGTGAGACTTTTGTTATTGTATCCCATGATATGGATTTTGTTGCCGAGGTATGCGACAGGGCAGCACTTATGAGACTTGGCAAGATTGTAGATGTCGGTGAAACTTCAGAGGTGCTAAGCCGTCTGACAAGAGATGAAAGAGAAGAGGCACTTGAAGGGATATCTAAAGATCTATAGTTTGTTAACATAAATATGAATGATATTGGTAATCAGGGTAATTTTCATGTAGCATTACCCTGTAACATTACCCTGTTGTAACATTACAATATGGTATTACATATTATTATTATACATTAACATTATACAGTAGCTGTCTCACATGGAGGAAGGTTATTGACAAGCACTATCACTGTAGAACTGAACGAGGTCCCTGTTGAAATAGAAGAAGGGGCATCCCTTGGCGATCTTCTTACTAAAACACAAACTTCCTGCATTAGCGGGGCAACGATAGGCATTGTAAAAGGTGGCGAAGAGAAAGAGGAACAGACCACTGAGTACAGTGTCCAGACAAACAAAGGCGAGTTCAAGATAGAAGTAGATCCTGAAAAACCCGAACTGGTATCCACCTGGCTTAGTCATTTTGTGGGAAAAGAATTACGTGCCCACTGGGCCACTATTGATGCACTGGCTTTTGGCCCCATTCCTACTAATATCACACCGGATAGGGGAACCTTTGATTACCAGAGATATGACCTGGTATTCGGGGCCGGGGGATATGATGCAAAGAACACATATGTGGTAGTATCAAAGAACCGTCATACTGCATCCCATGGTGCCCCATCCGACGGCGGTGTCTTTGCAAGGGTTATAAGCGGCAAGAATATCATTGCGAAACTGGAACAGGGGGACACGATCAACAAGATAGAGCCCATCATACGGTGGGAAACATTAACTGATAAGATCAACACCACTGACATGAATACGCCTCTTGAGAATGGGATGAAGATATTCACCTACCTTTCAGTGGAACTCAGGAAGGATGCACCTTATGGTGCTGAACATTTCCTTGGGCTGATAGGTGACGGGATATACAAGGTGGACGACATCTCCAGTTCCTATGTAGTTGACAACCTCTTAAATGGCGAAGATTGTCCTTTTGAGTCCCTGGATTCCAGGTCGGAAGGTGCTGTTGCAGTACGAAACAAAGGTTCCGGACTGGGACGTATTTTTATTTATAAGGAAGACCGGACCAGCAGTATGGTGCATTCGATCGTGGGAAATGTCAATAACGGGATCCAACTTATCAAGCTGGCAGAAAAAGGGAACAAACTGGAAGTAAGGGTCTCGCCAGAAAGGATCATGTTCCAGGGCATGACGATCTATGAGGCAAAAGCACTGGCTGAAAAAAATGGACTTGAGATCACATTTGATGGTTATATAGCCGAGGATGCCATTGTTGTTGAACAACTGCCCTTTACCACAATGCAAATTATTGAAGGGAAAAAAGTTTCGGTGTTATGTATTCCTCCCAAACAATTGTTACACATCAATTTTTATCAGGATAAGGCACCGATCACTATTGAATATTTCCAACATGCACTCAGGCTGAAGGATCGTCCGATAGCACCTTTGCCTGTACATTTCACATATGAGAATACTACTATTTTCAAGACCATCAAACGGGTAGAGGGATACAAGGAGATCATGCCTGAAAATACTCCGACTGATGTGGTCTTATCCGGTGAAGTCGGCATAACCAACCAGGCATCCAACCAGTACGGCCTGATCGGTACAAAATCCCTGGACGATAACCGGTATGGTCCCACAGGTGAGAAGTTCCATGCCACTAATATAATCGGGATTGTCCGGGATATTGAAAAACTGGATGGGGTCAAACAGGGAGATGTGATGTATGTCACAGAGGTAGAAAAAGATGAACGATGATGATATTATAAGCAAGATGATAGTCCTGCACTCCACTTTTACCCTCCCCAGCGATCTTATTATCAGGATATATGAAAGCAAGGCTGATGTTACGGTAAAAGAGACTTGTTTTGGTCTTATTGTCGAGGGAAAAAGGTCTATAGTAGATGAAGTTGCCAGGGAGATGAGGAGTATTGATCCCAACCGGATATTTATTAAAGAAAGAGGTGTGCCGCCTGGCGATCCGCACAGGTGCAGGGTCGGGCGGGGAGGTGGACCCAAACCCGGGTTCCACCAGCATGAGATTGAATATCCTTTTTTGCCATATATCACATCAGCACTTGAAGAGATCGAAAGAGGGGAAGGCAAGGGAAAGAAAATGACCCGGTCTTTGCCAATACACATTGAAACATTTAAAGACATTATTGAAAAAGAGGTCGCACAGTCCAAATGAGGTTATCAAGATGGTTAAAGTTTTTATTTACCCCAGCAACAGTCTGATTTTATCAGACCTTATAGACAGGTTCGGTCATGAACCTCTTGCTGTAATGCGGGAGGTCGGAAAAAAAATCCGTACGGCAGGATTGGATTCGCCGCCCATTAATATTACACCCGAAGACCCGAAGATTGGACTAAAATATGCTGCCGTTGAAGTACCTTCCGGTGTAAGGGGCAGGATGGCGCTGCTGGGTCCATTGCTTGAGGAGGCCGAAGCAGCCGTTATTGTCATGGAGCCAGACATATCATTCGGATGTATGGGCTGCGCCCGCACCAATGAGCTTGTCAACTTTTTGGTCAGGACAAAGGATATACCCATACTGGAACTGGATTATCCCCGCAATGAAGAGGATGCAAAGGCATTTGTGCATATGATACACGATTTCCTGGACGGACTTGGAAAGGGGGGTGAGTGATATGGCAAAAGAAAGTCTTGTCAAGATTGCCCAGATTTCCTGTGGTAGTGAATATAGTGGTATCCAGAAAGAGATAGATACTGCTGCCAGTATGGTTAATGCTGAAATTTTCTTCCCTGAGATATCCATAGAGGACGTCCAGAATGTTGAGGAAAATTTCGGGTTCAAGGTGGCAAGCCCTGACCTGAAATTGATGATGGCAAGGGCAAAGGCAATAGTGGAAGGAAAGACCATGGCTGATGCCGTATTGATTGCTTCATGTTTCAGGTGTGCTGAAGGTGCCCTGGTGCGAAATGAGATTCGCAGGTATATTTATGCTAACTCGAAGATCCCTGTCATTAGTTATTCTTTTACTGAACGTACAACGTCAAGTACCCTACTTACCAGGCTGGAAGCACTGACCACTACTGCCAGGCGTCGCAGCCTGCTTGCCAGAGAGCATCAGGAAGGTTTGACTGCCGGCATCGATTCGGGGTCGACTACCACCAAGGCCGTGATAATGAAGGATGATGAGATCATAGGCACAGGTTGGGTTCCCACCATCAAGGTGGTGGAAAGTGCCAATGAGGCACTTGACAAAGCCATGGTCGAGGCTGGTATTACCAGGGATGAGATACAGGCTATGGGTGTTACCGGTTACGGCAGGTTCCTGCTGAGCGACGAGTTCAATGCAGACTTGGTCCAGGAAGAGATCACTGTCAACTCAAAAGGAGCGGTCTATCTTGCAGACAGCCAGAATGGACCGTCCACTGTCATCGATATTGGAGGTATGGACAATAAGGCCATTGCCGTGCAGGATGGTATCCCTGGTATGTTCACCATGGGCGGTATTTGTGCCGGGGCATCAGGCCGGTTCCTGGAGATGACTTCAAAGCGGTTGGGTGTGGATATCACAGAACTGGGTGACCTGGCTGTTAAGGGAATGCAGCAGAACGTGGAAATGAATAGTTACTGTATCGTGTTCGGCATCCAGAGCCTGGTCAATTCCCTGGCAAAAGGCTCAGCCCAGGAGGATGTCGCTGCGGCCGCCTGTTATAGTGTAGTGGAACAGGTCTTTGAGCAGCAATTACAGGAGATCGATGTTAAGGAACCGCTGATCATGGTAGGCGGGTCATCGCTCATCGAGGGTGTACCTAAGGCCATGGAGGAACTGCTAAATATCAAGGTTACGGTCCCGCACCATTCCCAGTACATCGGTGCTGTGGGTGCGGCATTACTGGTATCAGGTTTTATTAATAAATAGACCAGCCCGGGAGTCACATAGATGGAAGATGAAACAATAATCGTGGAATCACCCGAAGAGGTAGGTGCAGATGTCTATAGGAAAGTGATAATAGATGTGCTGTCCGACCTGGCGCTGGGCAGGGTTCTTTTGAAGATCAGGGCTTTTGTGGATGTGACCGAACCGGTATTCATTTTCGTTGGTCTGCGTAAGAAAGGATTACCGTCGGTTAAACTTAGTGATTTCGCTGACCTGGAGATTGGCGGATACGGTAAACCTGAAGTGGTAATCAACCTTAACAAGGAAGCTTATATCCCCAAACTGCTGAACAAATTGTGGGAACGCTACGGCAGGGGTAATATCTTACATAAAGAACGAACAATGATCGTTGTTGAAACTCCGGATTATATGACAGAGGTCGACTTGCTTGAAGACATGGTGATCGATGAAAAAGTACAGGAGATCAATGACAGGATCGTTGATGCAATGTTGAGGATCATCCCTGAGGGTTTCAGGGTCAGGTATCATGAACTGACAGAAGAATATATTCTTTTCGTGGCTTCAGAGGATCCTATTAAACAGGATTGGAAGGACATAGCAGCAAGCATCCGCGATCAATTAATTGAGGTGGGGCCCAATGCTTGAACCAATGATGTACGAAGGCGGGGTCTTTAAACATAACCTGGTCGAAGAGCTGGTAGAGGACCTTGGAGGTTTTATTCTCCAGAAGAATATAATGCAGACTGAAGTTGTTATTATAATGCTGGTTCCGATAAAGGATACCGGGCTTGTTGAGGATATGGCAAAGAAATTGCTCGGCGAGTTGACCCGTGCACCACTATCCGGCACAGAGATCGCTGTTGTGGCACCAACACTTGCATACCATCACCTGCCGCACCCGGACTGTGATATTGCCGAGTTTTTACGCCGCAAAGGTGCAAAGACCAATATGGTGGGGCTGGCCAGGGGTGTGGGCGCAAGGACGTGCCAGATATCTGCACATGAGCGTGAACTGATCAATGAGCATGATGTGGCAGTATATGTTTTTGGCAATTTCAAACACTGCATCACAGAGAGCAAGCCAAAGTTGTTCGAAGGTATCGATATTCCCATAGTGGTCACAGGGGCTCCTGAGATAGATATTGCAGACATACCAAATGCGGATGTTTATGTGGGTAACCTGGGTCGTATTGCCCACAGGCTGCGAAAAGGGGAAGAGATGTATGCCATGGACGAGGTGGTCTATGTTGTTGGCAAGATATTTGATAAGGAACGGGAAGAGATTAGTAAGGACATGCTATCTGTTATGCCGCCAAGGGTGAAAAAAGAAATAGAGGACCAGGTGTCTGCGATCAATGATGTACTGTCTCCTTTGCCTATTACACTTAGATTGAGAGGTTTAAAGGTCAAGCTGGATTTTGATGAGTTCCATGAGCAGGTCAGTGAAGTTTCCTTTGTGGAAGGTGTCAAGTTGAAGGATATTGCTGATATCAGGCGCAGCAATATGAAGAATTTCATATTGGTTGATATTAAGACTAAGAGCGAAACCGGGTTCTTAATATAAAACGTTTTATATATTTTAACTGTTGGTGGCGGCAACAATTCGATATGCACAGACGATACAACCTAAAATCCATATCTGAATAAACAATATTAAAAAATCCCCCGTATCAGTCCATTACCACGGCAATCCCGTACCCGCAATCGGGACACTTTTTATCCTCTGTAATAACATTCCTTGCAATCTGAAACCCGCTCCTGTCAATCAGCAGCGTCCCGCACCGGGGGCAGTATGTGTTCTCATACTCATGCCCGGCCACATTTCCCACATATGGATATTCCATCCCCGCATCCTTTGCCATCTGCCATGCCCTCTCCAGTGTAGCCACAGGTGTAGGGCTGGCATCCTTCATTTTGTACATGGGGTAGAACCTTGTGAAATGTATGGGCGTCCGGGGTCCAAGGTTGTCATGCACCCATTCAATGAGATTTTGCGTCTCTTTTGGGTCATCGTTCTTACCAGGTATGACCAGGTTGATCACCTCGATATGCATGCCCAGTTCCCTGGCCACCACACTTGAATCCAGCACCGGCTGCAAATGTGCCCGACACGTCTCCCTGTAGAACTCATCCCTGAATGCCTTGATATCCACCCTGAAGGCGTCAAGGTACGGGGAAATGTCCCGCAGTGCATCCTCTGTGATATAGCCGTTGGTCACATACACAGTTTTCAGCCCTGCTTCCCGGGCCAGCCTGGCAGAGTCGTATGTGAACTCGTACCAGATAGTAGGCTCGTTATACGTCCAGGCGATGCTGGCACAATCCAAAGCCAGGGCCCTGGCCACAGATTCCTCGGGCGTAATCTCACTGATTTGTGCCTGCTCAAGTTTAACCTGGGAAATGGTCCAGTTCTGGCAGTGACTGCACCTGAAATTGCAGCCGATAGTGCCCTGTGAGTAACTTAAGGTACCGGGCAGGAAATGGTACAGGGGTTTTTTTTCAATAGGGTCAACGGCCTCACTGGATACGGTATTGTAAATAAGGGTGAACAGTGTGCCGCCCCTGTTCTCCCGTACACCGCAAATGCCTCTTTTACCATCTGCTATTGTGCATTCATGGGCACACACATGGCACTTGACCTTTCTTTTTTCCAGCTTTTCAAACAACGATGCTTCATGGATCATATATATCCCTCACACATCCCCCATATACTCTCACACACCCATTATTTCATAAATGTTTGTTCCCGTCCAGGTCCGACTGAGATATATTTGAAAGGAACACCCACAAGCGACTCAAGTCTGGATAAATATTCAATTGCACCATCCGGCAGGGCATCCATACTGCGAATACCGGTAAGGTCCCCGTCCCAGCCAGGCAGGTCTTCAAGAACCGGCACACACCTGGCAAGGTCTGCGGTGGATTCTGGCGGGTAATCCAGTCTTACACCATCCAGTTCATATGCCACACATACTTTCAACGGATGTATGTCTGACAGCACGTCCAGTTTGGTCAGGGCTATCTGTGTATAGCCGTTCAATGCCACTGATTTCTTTACAAGGGGCAGGTCGAACCAGCCGCAGCGTCTGGGCCTGCCTGTGGTGGTGCCGAATTCGCCGCCGGCTTCCCTGATATGATCTCCTGTACTGTCCTTAAGTTCGGTAGGCAGCGGTCCTTCGCCCACACGGGTAATGTAAGCTTTCAATATTCCCATCACCTCGTCCACCCTGGTGGGTCCCACGCCCAGGTTTGCACAGGCCGAACCTGCGATGCATGATGAAGACGTAACGAATTTCTGGGTGCCGTGGATCACGTCAAGGTGTGCTCCCTGTGCACCTTCTGCCAGCACCTTCCTGCCCTGGTCAAGGGCAGTGTTTATTTCATGGGAAACATCTGCAATGAAGGGAGCGAACCTGCGCCCCAGTTCAATATATGTCCTGATCCAGGTCTCATCTTCCATTATAGATGGGTCGCCGCCCATGCTCTGTATCTGGGCAGCCTTTATCGGAGTAAGCTCTTCCAGCCGCCTGCGCAGACGTTCTTCATCTGCCAGATCTGCCATCTGGACCTCATCCCTGGCCACTTTGTCGATATAAGCATAGCCGATGCCCCGTTTGGTAGTACCTATCTTCACGCTCCGCGCCGATTCCCTAAGGCCGTCCAGTTCCACATGGTACGGCATGATAATGCTTGTCTTGGCATCTATTCCAAGCTTTTTTTCATCCACAACTGTGCCGTCATCAGCCAGGGTGTCAAGTTCCCTTGCAAGGGTCTGTGGATTCATCACAGTACCTGGACCAATAAGCAGCCTGGCATCGAACAACACACCGGAAGGAGTGAGATGTAGTTTGTATTTCTTACCGTTAACAACAACGGTATGACCTGCATTATCGCCTCCCTGGAATCGGACGATAAGGTCATATTCCCTGGCCATCAGGTCAACAATCTTTCCTTTTCCTTCATCACCGAACTGGGTGCCTGTAATAATCGTGAACATAGTACCACATAGAATGAGATTATCAAATAATAAGATATTGTTGGGATTTCCCATAAACCTTTATATTTCCTGGATTTATTATACTCCACTTAAGGTTAGTGGAATGACTTCGACATATTTAATGACAATAATTATGCTGCCACTTCTTGCATTGATGACAGTGGTCGGTATCTATACCCTTATACCGGGAGACGTTAAAGAACAGACGCACAGTATATCCAGGCACAGGTTATTGATAGGGTTCTGGCCGTTTTTTGTATCTGCTTTTCTTGTCTATATGCTTGTACAGTCCCAGTCATCCATTGTCAATATGTTTGGGTTAAAGGTGAATGCTGATTATACCGGATACCTGTTAATGATAGAAGGCGACCTTGTAAGTCATTTCCAGGGTTTTGCCACGCCTATGCTGACATACCTCAACGGGTTCATCTACCTGATGATGTTCTCATTTTTGATGATATTCACATTCGTGATATTGATATACACCCGTAATCTCAAGGCACTTGAAGAGTTCACCATAGCTTTTATCATCATCTACCTTACGGCATTCCCATTCTATATCTTTGTACCGGTTACGGTTACCGGACACGCCCTGCCTAATGTTTTACCTCTGCTGTATGACTTAAGCCCGATCATCGACCAGGGTGTGAGGGTGGTGGACCCGTTCCTGGACAATGATTTTCCCAGCCTGCATGCCGCACTGTCGGTAATGGCCCTGATGGTAGTGGTATTCAGGACGAACATTTATCGTTACAAAGTGTTCGCTGCGGTGTCCACTGCTGCTATCCTGTTTTCTACGGTATACCTGGGCATACACTGGATCACTGACCTGGTTGCCGGGGCGGTACTGGCACTGGTTAGTTATTATTTTGCTGTGAGGTACAGGGAAGTTATTTTCAGGAAAGTACACAGGATACTGGTAATGCTGGAGATGCGGTTGGGGATAAAGGACCTGGTATATTGCACAGGTTGTTCAAAAGAGATATCTGTGATTCCCCACATCGGTTGTGTGGAGTGCCCATCTTGCGGGAAGAAAATGAAGTATCATCCGCTGACCTTTGTATGAATTGAAGTTGTTTTTGAACGTATAGGAAAGTATATTCTTTCCGATGTGTCAAGAAAATACTCCCTCTGTCGGATTTACCTGGAGTACCTGATGTCAAACATTATGTACAACAAAAAAAATCGACATATCGTATAATCGAAAAGCAGCCATTTCATTTATTGGGAGTAGATTCTACCAGATCATCAATAACACAGGATATGTCCTTCATTATCTCGTCATAGTTGTTATAGATCTCTTTGATCATAAGAGAATCATAGGCATGGACTATAGCATTTCTCAACCCATTTAACCTTCTCAGCTTTTCAAATGTGTCTTCCTGGATAACTCTTTCTTTAAGAAGGGATTCAAACATATCGTAATCGCCAATATATTCTATTTCAGGTATCTTTGTGCCAACCAATATCGCCATATCCACAGTTGCCTCTATACTGACATGTATCGCATAAAGGATTGACATTTGCAGGGTTTCATCATCTACAAAGATTTCGAGATCATCCGGCTTATTTATTCTCAGGTATTTGAGTTTTTCCAGAATATATTCAGCTTTCCTGTGGATTTTTTCATAACTCTCCGGCAACACCTTTAATTTCTCCAATAATTTCAATAAGAGGCTTCTTTTTGAAACTCAATAATTTATAGGGCTCTAAATACTCTTCCAGAACGTTTTCATCTTTAGAGTATACAGTAATGTGGTTTTTTGCAATTTCAGATTTTAGATCGTCGTCGCAATTCTCGAATATTACCACATCATACACATCCATCCGGATTTTCGGATATACCTCATGATAGAGGAGGCTTTTTTGCAATTTCGAAGATTTTTTTAGCACAATGCATACATCGATGTCTGAGATTGATGTGGAGTAGTTCTTGACACGAGAACCGAATATCAGGATTCCAGAGAAGCGGTTTCGAAAAATACTGAAATCACTTCTCACTTTTTCAATAAGTTCACGTTTACTATATATTCCCAATTTCAACATGTTAATCCCCTTTACTATTCAGTCTCTGTCATATCATATAAAATATGCTGCCTGTATGAACTTAAGCCGGACAGCCGAAGATCATGACAAAGATCAACCCTTTGCAGCTGATCTGTCCGTACATATCTATCCGTTAACCTCCAGATACGGGATACTCGGAACAGGTATAGTTGCGGCAGTCCCATTCCCATTCGCACTCGTACTGATCTTATCATTCAGTGAAGCCGGAAGGATCATAGATCAAAGTTTCCTGACCATTGTAAAGAACATCGCACCCGCAACGGTCGGTTCGCTCATAATGGCCTCACTGGTGCTGCTGCTGCAACAACTGATATCCCATCTCCCGCCCGCGCTGGTGCTGGTTCTTTCGATAGGCCTGGGTGCGGTGTGTGAAGATGGAGCAGCCCTGGGTACAATAAAACTGAGGCGGGGGGTTTATTAGATCGCATTTATGCGAGGGGAGGTATGAGGTCAAATTTAATACTGTTTGGATACATGAGTTTATTCATGCAGAAATGCTACAACTTGATGATTACAGGGAAAGTTCAGGGTATAAGCTTCAGAGCTCTTGTAGAGGATATTGCCAGGCTTTATGACTTGAGGGGGTTTGTTTTTAATGATCTGGACGGCAGCGTAAAAATGGTTTGTTGTGGCGAGAATGGGAATATAGCTGATTTTCTTGATGAACTTAAAATTAAGGGGACTCAGCAGGGGGCGCGTGTGGATGAGATCAAAAGTGAAGAAATACCTTTTGAGATTTACCTGCCTCAAAGATTTCTAGGGCTGTATACAGATGAACTTACAGATATTAGCAGAAAACTGGATAAAGGAAATGAGTTGTTGGGGGATATAAAGACAGATACATTAGCTCTTCCGGAAATTAAAAATGTATTGAATTCTTATGTCGAAGAACAAAGGACAAACAGGATGAAAGAATGATGAACACAACCAGTGGATGAAAGAACACAACCAGCGCCTTGAGAACATCCTTGTAAAACTGGCTGAGAAATAGCCGTATTTCTAATGTCTTAGTGAACCAATTATGCGGAATTTGCAGATGATCTTATCAAAATTATACCCGGTATTGGTATAATGTGTTTAAAATATCAATGTTGAATTTGATGAATAACATTATACACTCGAAGCAAAGTAAAGTACAACTTTGCATATCAGCGAGCTATGAGTGAATTTGAGGTTATTGAAGCCAGTTTTCAATTTTCAGATTTTTTATTCTTTTAAAGTGCTTATTATTGTTGGTAACCAGCACGCTGTCATTTACCAAAACAGTAGCTGCAATAAGGATATCAGCATCACTTATTTGTTCACCTTTTTTTCTGAGGTCTGCATAGATCTCACCGGCCTTTTTCTCTATATCAGTATCAAGCTGGAGAATATCCACAAGTTCTATAAAATCTTCTACTTCCTGTTCTCTCTGTTTCTCTCCAATAAAAGAAATGCCTTTGTATAATTCGTATACAGTAAGACCTGTTATGCAAATATAAGTTTCAGGAGAAAGTCCATTCATTTTCTTTGTTACTTTCTCGTTGCCCCGCAGTACCTCTATAACGATATCTGTGTCCAGTGTAAAATTAACCAGAGAAAGTCCTTCCTTCGCTGAATTTTTCACGTTCTTTTAAAATACCAGACAAAATCTCAAGTTTATCCTGTGCCATATCTTTCCAGATACCTGCAAACCTGAGGACATCATCTACATTCCCCTGTTTTTCTTTGAAAATCTCTTCTTTGAAGAAATGCACAGTCTTGACAACTTTTCGAAAGTCGTTGTCTGAAAGCCCCCGGACATCTCTCAACAAGAATTTTTCGTACCTGCTCCTGGAGATCATTTAATTTCACCTATTTAATATTAATTGTTGTTGCATATATATCTTTATATCCCCGGCAGTCATTGTTTATCAAGGGTGCGCCCCAGTGTTCGGATGTGATGTCCGGTTTCTTCAGGGAGAAGCACGGCAAGTCTAAGATAGGTTGCAAACATATCGGGCTGATTTCTGGTTGTTGTTTTAGTGATTAGGTAAAGTGAATTCGTACATATAATTATATTAACCGCAGATATAGGTACAACTTTTATTTTATATTTTAACAGCTATGGTGATGCCCACATTCCCCCTTCACTCCCCACACCATGTATCCAGGTATACCACCGGCGTGTCTGGAGCATTGTGAGCAGCAAGGCAGGCAGGCGTATCCATCGGGACGGACAGGGGGGTGCAATGAAAACTAAGGCGGTGTCGGGTTAAATGGGTCGTGGCTGTGTAAGTGGCTGCTGGACAGGGGGCGAAATTATATTCAACTTAGCAGAGAGATAAACTCATCTACAGTTAAGCCTGAATCTCTGATAATTGATCTTAACATACCCCTTTTTAATTCTTTGTGATTGGGCACAACAACTCGCATATCCGAGAGTTCTTCGTTTCTAAGAACAATGTGACTACCTTTTTGATGGTGAATATAAAAACCAGCTTTTGAGAGTGCTTTAACAGCTTCCTTTCCTGAAATAACAGGAAGTTTTGGCACTTTCACACTTCCACAGTTGCAATTGTTGGTTCTGAAGGTAATGGAATTTTATCCATTTCAAGACTTTCTAAGTAAGCTTCAATAGCCTCTTTGATGTTAGTTTGTGCCTCTTCTACAGTTTCTCCCTGGGAATTGCAACCCGGCAGAGCAGGACAGTTAACAACATATCCTCCATCTTCTTTATCTTCTCTTATCACAACTTCAAATTTCATATCTGTGAAAGATTAGTGTTGGTTCAATAAATAATTAACTGATTGAATTATCAATTGGCGCCTTGGGAAAATCCTTGAAAAGCTTGCTGAGAGATAGCTCACGCAATATAATCATATCGTAAATATCGACACTGTATCATTTTCCAGTGATTTTGAAGACGCTGATTAACGCAGATTAACGCTGATTTAGGTGGCATCTACGTTAATCAGGTATCCACTTCAAAAAGTATGGTCAAATGCAAGATTAATGTAGACATACATTTCACAGATTACACTGATTTTCACAACCACTATCAATCTGTGTAATCAGTGTAATCTGTGTCTCAAAATTCAGGGCACTATGATCAATTACCATTTAATTTGAAGGGGATACGTATAATCTGATTTTGACTGGAATATCTGCATTCATCAACATTATTCAGCATCGCAGGTTGCTTCCCGATTTTCTATTGCGTCCCAATATTTTAATCTCTCTGCATTTCTCTGAAAAACAAACACATCGCTCCCTGCCTTTATACGAATCTCATCTGAAAACTCATCGATTATTTCGCCTTCAATGGTTGAAGGTGCGTATTCTGAGACGCACATCACTCTGTGCATTGCTTGTATCACTGATTCCGTAGGTATGCCGTTATCCACATATCTCAGTCTATATAACCTGCTGTTTTCATCCTTGTAAAAAACCATATCCATTGTACCAGGATAGGATAATGCCTGACCCACTGAAAATTTTGTCAGTGTGATTCTCATATAATTCTATTTACTACTTTCTTTATTAAATAACTACTTTTTTTATTTCCAGACTGATGGTCGGAAGCATCACGCACAAAGTGCCGTGCATTACGCTACGAGAGAATTCGAAGTGGGTGGAGACATTGGATGGGAAGTGGAATGTGCTGATGGGGATGGAGGATATGGATTATATTGTTACAGTAATAGCCACCCATTTCCCTCTCCCACACCATGTATCCAGATATACCACCGGCGTGTCTGGAGCATTGTGAGCAGCACGGCGGGCAGGCGTATCCATCGGGACGGACAGGGTGCGGTCTGTGAAGATGAAGCAGCCTTGGGTGCAATAAAACTAAGGCGGGGGTTTACTAGATCGCATTTATGTGAGGGGAGGTATGAGGTTAAATTTAATACTGTTTGGATAAGCACAAAGTTAATGTTGTTAAGGATGTATGATTTGACAATGCAAACTCGGATAAAAAGATATAATATCTTGTTAAGAGGAAAAGTCCAGCATATTGGTTATCGTGGAATTATTGAAGGTACTGCAAGAAAGTTAGATATAAAAGGTTATGTTTTTAATGATGTTGATGGTAGTGTTAAGATCGCATGTGAAGGTCTTCAGAAGTCGATAGATACCTTCATAAATACCCTTAACGAATTTGCCAGATCGGATATTGATAGTATTGAGAAAAAAGAAGTCCACGAAGAACTTTATTTACCGTCTGTATTCAGCAGGGTAGCAACCGATGATTATTACGAATTTAGTAAAAAATTCGATATTGGTATAGATTTCCTTGATGGAATAAAAACCGACACCGGAGAGGTAAAAACTACTCTTGGTGAAATGAATGGTACTTTAAACAGCATTGATAATACACTTGGATCATTTGTAGTGGAGCAGAGGGAACACAACCAGTGGATGAAAGAACACAACCAGTGGATGAAAGAACACAACCAGCGCCTTGAGAACATCCTTGTAAAACTGGCTGAGAAATAGCCGTATTTTTTTAACATCTCAGTGGCACTGTTCCAGAACCCAGTTATTCTGGCATTTATTGCATATACAGATTTTCTGTACTTGCCCTGAGGCTAATCGAAATCAGGAAAAGGGCTGCAGGAATAAAGGCTTTTGATATAAAGGGGCCGGGTGTAATGAAGAATATAGACAAATGTTCTCAACTGTGAATATTTTACACTGACACATCAAGAACTACTTGTTTTGTCCCATCAAAAAAACCTGCAACAATTAATACATAGTTACGGCTAGAAGTGATGTGTTCATTGGTACTGGTATTATCATGTATATAAACCACAGTCCCCGGTTCAATGGGTTTTGTTCCATTGCCATTGAAAGTATTTAGTTCATCAGGATCCCAGTTGCCATTGGCATAATAATAACCATTTACTGAAACATTAAGATACATTAGAAGGTCAGGTTCTTTTGAATTAATATAAGTAATTTTGATGGTATCTGAATCGATTTGCTGGGCATTAGTCCCAACTA
>JAIWAT010000003.1:0-21208 GCA_048634225.1 Anaerolineales bacterium
ATCCTGTTTTTCCCGGCCACAGTATGGGGTATGGGTACATCCAGTTCCCGCAGTATCAATTCTCTGATCAGACCGGCAGGGGACACCCCCTTTTTCTCACAGAATGCCTTAAAGAGATTGACTTCATGCATCGGCATCTTGGCAGAGACTGACTTAAATTCCATCCGAATGTTAAAAGAATCTAACCTATAAATAACTTTTGTGTCAACATGAGTTGACTATATTTTCTAACACATCTTGATCTTATTGCATTTTATAACAATAGCTTCCAGTTCATCCTTACTAAAATAATCCAGAGGATGTTCATCAGAGAACGGCAACTCTCCCAGGTCTTTCATTTCAATGTGCTTACGATCTGCGAAAATGATCTTGAGTAACTGCAAAAATTCTATCTGCTTGGAAGTATAATAGCTGCTCTCGATAATATACTCATCAAACCTTCGCTCGATCAAATCCCTCGGGTCATCCTCCCTTGACAGACCGATAACCTCCCACAAAAACTGCAGGAAATCCCGGTCCTGGTACTTCTGGACATTCTCAATGGTAAGCAGTGGATTCAGTTTCGATAATTTTGCCTCCAGCCGCAATAATTCATGGGATGTAATACATTTGCCCTCTCTGATCTTGTTCACAATAGCATTACTATCCAGCAGTTCCTTGATCCTTGGGTCCTCAGTCACTTCCTTTTCAAATTTCTCCCTGCTCATGACCATATCCGGTGCATCCACCTGGACCACATTCCTGGAGTCGGGTTCATAGTATTTCATCAGCGGAGCCACTTCCCTTATCATGAATTCCACATCATCAAAGGTGAGGTCGTCCCAGAATTCGCTCTGTATTACCTTAATGAGAGATTCCCTTTTTTGCTGTACTTCGATCAACGTATCTTTCAAGAGAACATTCTGTACCCGCCCTATCACATACTCACCGATCTTATCAATCTGGTCTCGCTTACGTTCCAGTACCATCCCGAACAATTTTTCAGCCTGCAGGATAAATGAAGAGACATTGGCATTCACCCCCTGGTTCAGGATCATCAGCGGGGCAATCTCCTTCATGAGTTCGTTCACATATTGTTCAAGATTAAAAGAATGGTCTTTGATCGTATTGATCACAGGCATCTTTTCCCTCACAATAAAAGAATCCATGCCAAGGGCTTCGATGTCATATATGATTTTTTCTGATACGATTCTCTTCTGGTTTTCATCAAGAGGCTTTTTCAAAAGCTCAACGCGGTTCTCAAATATCCTGGTTATAACATCCTTTTGTGGGGTTCTTTCCTGAGAGGTTTTAAAGTGATGGTACTTCACATTTGAATGACCGCCAATTGTAAAATCAAAAATCATAAAGTCGTTCTTTTCCCTTTCAGGAAGCCATCCCGGATGCTTGCATGAATTGCGGTCTCTCGTCCCCCTCCCCACCATCTGCCAGAACCTGATATGCGAGAATACCGGTTTCACAAACACAAGATTGCACACTTCCGGAATATCCACCCCGGTATCCAGCATTCCCACAGAAAGGGCAATTCTCGGTTCAGATTCTTTCTGGAACCGCAGCACTTCATCCTCTGCCCGCGACATATTGGAGGTAATAACCTGCACATCGCTGCTCAGGTTGGGGAATAATAGACCGAACATATTTTTCATATGCTGGGCATGACGCCGGCTGGCACAGAAAAATATGGTCTTACAGGGTTTCCCTTCACCTGATTTATAGCACAGTTTCATGAACTCATGGATGATCAGGGCATTTGTCTTGTCATCCATAAACACCTTGTCAAACTGTGAACCGGTAAATTCCGTTTTATCGGGCTCCAATTCCTGCCTTCGCAGTTGATCTTTCAGGTATTTATCCAGCTTTGACCCTTTAATGCCTGACGATAGGACATTGGTTTCAATAATATCAGCTTTGTACGGGACAAGCACCTTATCCCTGAGTGCCTCATCATAGGAATAATCAATAGTCGGCTTGCCAGATTCACAATCGAAAAGGTCATATGTATTTTTTAATTCATGCTCCCTGGGTGTAGCCGTGAGCCCGATTTTGATAGCGTCAAAGTGTCCATTGATCATGTTATTCTTATCATAGATAGACCTGTGTGCTTCATCGAACACGATCAGGTCAAAAAATCCGGGACTGAATTGTTCAAACAATCGTACAGGGTTTCCACTCATTAATGTCTGTATCGTGGAAACGTATAATCTACCCGTAGTAGAGAATCCCTTTCGTAAATCAGTGACCGGCTCCGAGAAAAATGCTTTGAACCCATTGGTTTTTGCCTGATTGACGAGGGCAGTCCTGTCGGCAATAAATAATACATGACGTATCATGTTTGCGTCAATTAACAACTTGATAATAGCCATTGCCACCCGTGTTTTCCCGGTTCCGGTGGCCATTTGAACCAGAGCTTTTCTATGCCCTTTGGCGAAATGTTCGCTCAATTCTTTTACAATCTGGACACTCCTAGGACGATCTACAATATGGGTATCAATTCTTATTTCTCGGGGGTCAATTTTGTTCTTTGATAGATCGCCTCTTCTTCTAAGATCTTCCTGGGTGAAAGGGGCGCTAACCTTTCGTTCAATTCCATCCTCATCAATGAAACACCACCCATGGCCATTAGTCAAAAAGATAGGGATTTTTCGGTTAATCTGTTTTTCAATATCTTTAGCATAGGTTCTTGCCTGAATTCTTCCCTTTTCTTCATTTATGGAAAAACGCTTTGACTCGATAATTGCAAGTACCGAATAATCTTCTTCCATTAATAGATAATCAATAAATCTGTCAACGTTTCGTTCTATATTTCCATCAAAAAAAACAAGATTCTTTGCATTAAAATCAGATTTGACAGAATTGACTTCTTCTTTAATGTATTTCTTATACCACCCCATTTTTTCTAAAACTGGATCAATGTATCTTTTTCGAGTTTGATTTTCATTGATTAATGTTACTTCATCATCAATATCTGGACCCATATTTGAATTAAATGTAGTACATTATTTATAAAGTGTTTCTATTTCAGAGACCGTTACATTACATGTTGATACTATCAAAATAACCGCAGATGAACGCAGATAAACGCGGATACGCTACCTGAAAATCTGTGTTCATCTGTGTTTATCTGTGGTTTCATAATATTCACAAACACGAATTGAAACGGTCTCCTATTTCAATACAATAGCTCACACCTTTTTAATCTCAAATTTGCGCCTGGTAATTGAGAATGAAATTAATAGCAATTTGGATACCAAAAAAATCCCGAGCACCCACCTCAATGCCCCATACAGAGCGAAGCAACGTCCCAGGTCCCTGCCGAACACTACCAATTATTCACCCTCCCATCCACCAGCCAGACCACCCGATCCGTCCGCTCCGCCACCCAGGGGTCATGGGTCACAATAATAACAGTCTGCCCGCCATCAGACAGCCGCCACAGGATGCCGATAATAAGGTCCCTGGTCTTGGTATCCACCTCACATCTGGGCGCTGGCTGGGACGTGGTTAGGGAATATGTCTCGGCGCACAATATATGTGGAAAAGAGGGAGATCATTCTGAAAAATTGCTATTTACGTGGGCGGGATATTGTTATGGGGGATGGAAATGACAGAAGGATAGGGCAAATCGTGGAGTTTTTTTTATACTACATAGAATTTGTCCCATAACTGTTTGACTCTTGATTTGAGTTCTGAATCTAACATGTATGTTCACCTCTGGAATTGTATCATTTTAGATATCTTTTGTGTTCTTTTTCACATCGTCTGAAAAAACACTGGAGAAATAGGGTGTCATCTTTTTTTATTTGAGCCTTAGGCGGCTTGTGGAGGAGTTGGGGGAATTTATAGGTAAATAGGTTAATCGGTTGCTTGCGGATTAATGTTTTGATAGGGACTACACAAATTGGTTCGCTTGTCATTGGTTTTCAGTGGATCTTTGAAAGGCAAGTTTGAATACTCAAGTTAATCCGGCCAAAAGAAGGACTTTCTTGTTAATGGGTAATATTTAATACCTAATAACCAGTTTAGAGTAAGTCCACAACCATCGCGGGCGCATGGCCAAGCCTGGATATGGCAGCAGCCTCCTAAGCTGAAGATCGGGGGTTCAAATCCCTCTGCGCCCGTTTTTTCTTTATATTTACGTCACTTTCCTGAATTGACCACAGATTATATATACCATTAATAATAATGATAAAATGTGAATGCCTACATCACCCCAAGATAGTTATCCAATATACCTACCAGATTTCATGTCCTGTCCATTAACTATCCCTCAATATAAATTTCTTTGTAGGTATTCACCTCTTCTTTTCCATTGTAGATAAGTTGTAGAAAATTAATTATAGGACTAAATGGTCTTTCACTGCAATGCACGAAAGTATTGCTGTTGTATTTGACAGTGCAGGTACATTACTGCACATGTACAGGGTGGCAAAGGATACGGTCACAGGTAAATACATCGATGACATCATCACAACTAACCTGGTAAGCAGGAAACCAAACTGTGGATTAGTGATTATGCATACCGACCCTGACAAGATCATGAACTGCCAGTCCACAAAACGAATCTACGAATTCTTAACTGACAATCGGATCAGGATAGACCTTAGCTGTTCAAGCAGCCCCTTCACCCTTGAAGATGCTGCACAGTGTATCAAGAACGATACCAAAACCAGCATGCAGGACATCCATGATGTCGTAAATGTCACCAGGTTAAAATGCCCGGATATTTTTTACCTAGGCATAGGATTAGTGGTTGATACTGAATCCCAGGACATAGAATATACTATAGGCGCAGGTGGCAGGCCATTTACCAATACTCCGGCTGTACTGAATACCTTACAGAGTATGGGGATTGATACATATATTGCCTCAGGTGACAGCATGCGTAACCTGGAGAACCTGGCCAGGTTGGTCGAAATACCTATTGAGCGTGTCTATGACGTGGCCACGCCGCAGAAGAAGGAATGGGTGATCAAATCTCTTAAAAAGCAATACGATAAAGTGGTCATGGTGGGGGACGGCATCAACGACATACTTGCGCTGAGAGCTTCAGACCTGGGTATTCTATCTATCCAGCAGACAGGTATGTGCCTGGTAAAACTTCGTTCTGAGGCCGATATCGTCATCACTGATATCAAGCAGATCGTCGAAATAATCAACGAAAAATATTAGGATTTTTCAAATAATATCTTTTTTGCGGTACTTCTGCAGCAGACGTGTGACAGCACGCACATCGCTGCCCTGCTGTCGTGCTTCCTTCAGATATGCCTGGTACATTTGATCGGTCACGATGCCTGGCATGGATTTGCACATCTGGCCATGAAGTTGTAGATCGAAACATCGTGCTTCACTTTCTGTGAGCTTTAATATCTTATATTCACCCTTGTGTTCTGTAAATGTGGGATTTGCAGAATCATCTGTTCGCAGCACCATATTCGCAAGATTGGTTTCCGGAATCGGTTCTGCAATACTGATAAAAATATCATCCAAAAATGCATCTTCTATGAAATTCTTTGTTAACTCATAATCCTCAGGAGTTTCGGTTGGGTATCCGACAATGAAACTTCCTCCAACCTTTACACCACATTCCTGTGCCAGTTTGATTGCATCGACATTCTTTTCTGAATCCACACCCTTGCGCATATCTTTGAGAATGCTATCGCTCCCGGATTCGATTCCATAATAGACCCAGCCCATAGTATAATCCCGTATTGCATGCAGGATATTCTCGTTCACATAATCAACCCGAATATCCGGGATAGAGACATTCCTATTTCCCATTATCTCTGCTATCGCCTGTAACAGTTCGATGAATGCAGATTCATTCATGGATTTTCCGTATTGATATAGCGAACTCGTCCCCCCGCTAATTGCAATTCTCTGCACGCCATGTCGCTTGAATTCCTTTATTTCCAGAACGACATCTTCGATGTCCCGGCTCCGTATTTTATTTCCAAAGAACTTCGGAACCTGGCAAAAACCACATACTCCAATGCATCCCCTGTGCGTTTCGATATAGGCATTCGCGCCCCGGATATCCTGGTTCTGAATATCATCCGGTATCAGTGGAAATGGTCTTTCCATATTTGCAGGTTCAGGTTTTGTCCGGATGATTTTATCATCGTTCCTGAATGCGATTCCGGGAATATCATCGGAAATCCCGTTGTTCAATAATGCCAGTGTTGACTCCTCGCCCTCACCGATTATCACAGCATCCGCATCCAGTTCCCCGAGAATAATATCCGGATATGCACTGACCGGTCCACCGACATAGACTGTTCTGTTGCTCTGTGAAACAAAATCCCTTATTTTTTCATCCATCAGGTGTAGCGTTGAATAGAGGCTTAATAGCACTATATCGGTGTCTGCGCTCAATTCCCTTGTAAGAACTACATCGAATCCTGCATCCTTCAGGACGCCACCGATTACCATGGAGCCATATGTATAAAGGTCAGGAGAGATGATTGTAACTTTCATATCTGTATAAAATGGATATGATATACTTATCTTTAGTGATTGGTCTCACGTTTGGTATTGTTGTACCGGATTGTATCAAATATCATAATAGAAATGAAACAATAATATCAGAGATATCCCAGCGCATCCTCGATGCGCCCCATCTCGTGACCGGTGGTTTCCCTGCCTACGACATATCCTTTTGAATTAGCCAGCAGTCCCGACCCGACCAGCGGAGAACCCATATTCACGGTACCGATATCTACATGAAGTGAAAATATCTCATCCAGCCTGTCCAATTCGAATTTGCTGGCCCTGGGATGCACAAGTACCCCTTTGTTGGTAACAGTAGCGGCCATCCCTACGGTCTTGAGCCCGCCGATGGTACCCCTGTACACTTCCACATCCAGGAAGTCACCAATCTCTTCCACAGCCCGGTCCGGCATATTAGGATTTACAAGGGCTGCAGTATCATTCACAAGTATATTATTACCTGCTGCCGTTAGAATGCCCTCCAGCCGTTTAATACGTACATATTTCCCGATCTCATTCAGTTCAGCGTCGTTGACTCTTCCAGATACCAGGTGCCCGTTACTGTTTCCACAACACAGGCAGCCTATAACGCTGCTCCCGTCCACAGATGTGGGAACCACATCCACATCCAGGGCATCTCCTATAACCTGTTTGAACTGCTTCTCTGCTTCCCTGGGTAATAAGACTAAGTCCTCGGTGCATCTGGCATATACACCAAGGACGGAATTACCTCTAAAATCAGTCTGGTTAGCCATTATTTGAAGAGAAATTTATACCTTATATACCAAAAAAAGTGGTTAAATCCTTAAAAAAAGGATTTTATCAATGTCACTCGGCTGCCAGTTCGGCTTCCACGACCCCATCTTCGAACTTCATGGCCTTGACCCTGATCTTCGATGGTGGTTTCTCTGATCCGCGATCCCATATTTTTTCACTGATATCAGGATTCATCCTGATCAATTCCCTGTCAGTTTTCGTATGCTGCTCAAGGTACCTGAAAACCTCACTCACTGCTTTCTTGCTGCGCTGCCAGCGGGGCACATACTTTACTGCCCTGAGGGGAATCGTATAAACCTGCTCTTCACCTATATCTGCCATGTTTTTCACCCTTTATCCAATATTCAAACTGCTGCGTCTCCAGTGCCGGCGTTTAGGATGGGTTACTACAGCCCTGTTAGTTTTGATTATAGCCCATGAGGGGACCCTATGATTTTGGTTATGGGCTTTAGCCAGCCTTATCTTCTTACCTTTTGATTTTTTACTCATATTAACACACCTTCATTGATTATCGGGATATTATAAATGTTTCCTGTCTGTTATGCGTGATTGTATATGTCTGGGAAATAAACGCTCCACCATACTATCACCTTCGTTATATTGTTTTCGTATGAATGACCTGAGTTCTACTTCATAATCGGCCTTTTCTATCCTGTCACTTTCTCCCTGCACAACCTGTAGATGGGCGTCCACCAAAACATCCACCGCAGACCGACCGTAGCCTGAAAGCGGCCTGATATACTTGACATTGTGCCTGTCTTCCAGGCTTCTTACCTGTGCAGGGGAAAGCATAGGCACCCTGTCATCCCGGCGCGTGCCGTCGGCCACAATTGTAGTGTCCGGTGTTGAACATACAGCTTCAAGTGCGCTCTGGTGAAGATAGTTGATTGCACGTCCGGGGAATCCGTCTTCCACCAACATTGCGGCAGCTTCCCCGATCAGGGAAGGCTGCAGCATTATCACATTGTGGGGGAATCCAAGCCTGGATGCAGATTGACGTGCGAATTCATACGTGGGCACGATACCGAAATTGATAGTTACCAGTTCCACATCGAAAAATGGTTCCAGCAGGATCGCTGCAAGGGAACTGTCCTTGCCGCTACTGAACAATACACAGGCCTTCATTTCCGGGTTATGCTCATCTCACGTTTTTTGGGTTGTAATTGAATCAGGAGATTTTTCAGTTTAGCATCATCGATCTTACTCTGCAGCCTGCCCGATTGTCCCAGTCCCACAAGCTGTGCCTCCACATTTTGCACAAGTTCAGGCTTTGTCATCTTTAATGTATTCAATCTCTCCCTGGCTTCAGGTGTCAGGATTGAGCGCAAGATGGCTTGTTTCCTTGCTTCCATCTCGGCCATGGCCTGTTCTTGCTGGGCAGCAGCCTGTGCATCTGGCACCTGCGCCTGTTGCTGCTGTCTTAACAATTCCATTTTCCGACGTCTGATAGCTTCCAGTTCATCTTCAGCCATCACAGAACCTCCTGGAAATAATTATATTCGGGATTACCTAGTATTTATCAATACCAGGGTATTGCTCAAGCAGTCCTGACTTTGCCTCATGTGCAATATTATCAAGTAAAGACTGACCCTTTGGAGCAATTATCCGGCCTTTCTTTACGGATTTGACAAGCCCCGCACTTTCAAGCTGATGAAGTGCTGCCCTTACAATAGAACCGCTACCTCTAGCGTGATGTGGGGATGCTGAGCCCCTTCGCAACTTTCCGCCGTAAAAGCTCTTGAGCCTTGAAACACCGGTTGGGCCATCAATATAAATCCGACGTACAATGGATGCACACCTGGTGTACCACCAGTCCTGATCCGCTGGAGACAGTTCCTTGTGGATACCGGTCTTAACCTGTGAACCCCAATCAGGGGCTTGTACGAAATTTTCATCTTTTAGTTTCTGTGCTACATTCTTAATCAGTACATCTGCAGGAATATCATATACTGTTGTCATTATTATCCTCCGTTCTTATGAAATGGTATTAGTAATTTAATTACAAATCAAGATTATTCTTGTGAGGCTTCCATTATGTAGATAAGGTTGATTAATCTATCGGCTGATATAGTATCTATCGGATGATATGATACCTATCGGCAACTCTTTATTTTTCTTTTGTTTCTTTAAACTTTTATATGTGAGTTAGACGGGGTTATCTTATTGGGTATTGCCCGGAGATGCTGAATTGTAAGCTACTTTAAACATACCGTACTACTTCAGACTAAATTGCAGGAGTGTTCTACCAATGATTTATATTGTTCAAATATATATTAGATATGAATTCATATGAAAGCCGTAATACCTGGAGCGGAAGAAGGGACGCGAATGCATCCGCTTACAAGGAACTGCCCCCGGTCATGATTCCAATTGGCAACGCTGTAGAGGGAAAGGCTTCCATTATAATGGACCGGATGCAGGAAACTGGGTACCATTATGGGTGATAATGTACATACAGGCATCAACAGTATGCTGAACGTTGGTTCGGTGATAGAACCTGGCACTAACATCCATCCAGGGAAATTTGTAAAATATGATGATTATCTGCCAATTATGCGATAATAAAAAAAGGTGAATCAAAATTGAAAGTTTCAGTCATAGGTTCAGGTTATGTAGGCACCGTGACAGCAGCATGTTTTGCTGAACTGGGACACAATGTAGTGTGCATAGATATTGACCCTGTAAAAGTGGATATGATAAACAGGGGCAAGCCGCCCATTTATGAAGAGGGACTTGAGGAACTCCTTAAAAAACATGCCGGTGAAAAAATCAGGGCCACTGCCGATTATGATGATGCGGTTGCAAATACTGGTATTTCCTTCATCTGTGTGGGAACACCATCTGACGAGAACGGAAACATCGACCTCGGGATAGTGAAGGCTGCAAGCCAGAGCCTGGGCAGTGCAATAGGGAAAAAGGATGGCTACCATGTGGTCGTGGTCAAGAGCACAGTAGTTCCCGAGACCACAGAGAAAGTAGTGGTCCCGATAATAGAGCAGGCATCCGGCAGAAAACCAGGCGTGGATTTCGGGGCTGGCATGAACCCTGAGTTTTTGAGGGAAGGCAAGGCGGTCTATGATTTCATGCATCCGGATAAGATAGTCGTCGGGGCTATAGACCAGAGGTCGGATGATACCATATCTGCCCTGTATGCCGGACTTGAGTGCCAGATCACACATACCGACCCCAGGACCGCCGAGATGATCAAATATGTCAACAATTCGTTCCTTGCCACAAAGATATCTTTCTCTAACGAGATAGGCAATATATGTAAAAAACTGGGAATAGATACATACCAGGTCATGGAAGCAGTTGGCAAGGATTCCAGGATATCACCTTATTTCCTTAATTCGGGTGCGGGTTTCGGTGGTTCATGTTTCCCAAAGGATGTTAAGGCTCTTATCGGAAAGGCAAAAGAACTGGGATATAGACCGGGATTGCTTGAGTCAGTTATCAATGTCAATGAAGTGCAGCCCTTGATGATGATAGACCTGCTGGAGTCCCGCATAGGTGATCTGGAAGGAAAAAGAATCGCTGTGCTGGGTCTTGCATTTAAGAATGATACCGATGATATCAGGGAGTCCAGGTCCATCCCTGTTATCAGGGCACTGCTGGATAAGGGGGCAAAGGTATCTTCGTATGACCCTATGGCAGCTGATAATATGAAGTCTGTTTATCCTGACATTGAATATTGCGATTCAGCTGTCAAGGCACTGGAAGGGGCTGACGGCTGCCTGGTCATGACTGAATGGGATGAGTTTCGGGAACTTTGTTCAGAGTTCAAGATTATGCGCCGCCCGCTTGTGGTCGATGGTCGTAATATGATACAATGCAAAGATATCGAATATATGGGACTGTGCTGGTGAGCTGGAATAGATGTCTTCAAAGCGAGTTTGTTGTGAGTTCGTGTAAGTTCGCTGCCAACCACAACTTAAATTTTATATTTTAACTGTTGATGGCAGTCTGCGTTATATGCAAGACGATATAACCCCTATCAGTGTCAATCTGTGTAAATCAGTGTCCTGACATATCTTTACCCACATCAAAATCATCCAGATCGAACACCATAAACCCTTTCTTCCGAAGTGCATCCTTGCCCTCTATCCTTTTTGCAACAAGACAGAAGTACTCCTTTTGCATCTCATTATTCCACAGGACATAACCCGATTTACCCTTCAGGTCGTTAAGGATATCAAGCGCATTTCTCTCACTGAGACTCTTCCATTTGCATTCTATAAACGCAATATCCCCGGTATCATCGTTTAAGGCAACTATATCTATCTCATACGTGTTCTGCCCCTTTGGAGCATCTTTTATCTTCCCCCACTGCCTGCCAATCCTGTTAAATGAGAACGGCAATTTGACACCTGCATCATGGCTTTTGAACTGGTCCTTAACAATATTTTCAAATTCAGCAGCTACAAACATATCAAAATCCTTTTCTATTAATTTTAGCACTTTATCAGCATTCCCTGATTCGATCTCAGTCCGGTTCGGGTGGATATACCTGAAATAGAACCTAAAAAAGTTATCTTTGATATAATACCGTGTTTTCTTGCTTCGAATCTTTTCAGTCGCTGGGTATTCTTTACCGATCAGTTCAAGTTTCATTAGGGTTCCCACATATTTTGGAAGGTCCTTTTGCTGTATCTTCGAATAATCGGAAATTTCAACAAGTCTGGTCCTGCCCTTTGCAATTGCTTCGAATATGGAGATATACAGGTAGTATTCTTTCAATTCTTCTTTCAGTAATGTCTCCACTTCTTCATGCAGGAATTCACCTTTTGCCAGGATATGTTCATCAATATTTTTGAAGGCATCCATTTCAGGGTCAAACTCAAGTATATACAACGGCACCCCGCCAAGGATGCTGTAGAATTCAATGCCTTTTGTAACATCAATTTGTTCATGGAACTGGGGTATATGGTATGCTTTAAAGGGTTCAAGCATCCACTGGCCCGTCCGTCTTCCGTACAATGGTGATTTTTGTGTGAGTGTACCTTCTACCATCATCGAAACTGATGAACCGCAAAGTATCAACATTATGTCCTTTCCGCTTAAGTATTCGTCCCACATCACCTGGAAGACTGATGGTATTGTCTCATCCCGTTCTATAAGATATGAAAATTCGTCGATAACAATGATGTATTTTTCATCACCTATTTGGCGCACAAGGTATTTTGAAAGGTCATAGAAGCTCTCGACTCGTGGTGTTACGTCACCGAAATGGTCTGCTGCTTTCTCAGCGAATGTTTCCAGATTCAGCAATGTACCCCTTTTATCAGCAAGGAGGTAAATGGAATTTTTATCCTTGCAGAATTGCTTTATTAATTCGGTTTTCCCGACCCGTCGTCTGCCATAGAGGACTATAAACTGGGAGCCTTGTGATTTGTATTTTTTTTCAAGGAAATCAATTTCTATGCCCCTGTTAATAAACCGGTTCATAAAGATTATCTTGTATGTCCGGTTATTTATGTATTGTGCTTTTATGCAAAATTTATTGGTATTTATGTCATGTGTGGAAAGTGGACTGTGGAAGAAAGGAAAACCGCAGAGAGTGGATGGAGCAGAGCGGGACGGGCAACCAGAGGGGGTGGTCCACATGAGCGTCCCCCGTCACCAGGATGATATCGAATTCCTTAAATCCCAGGGCTTTTGCTTCATTCAATTATATGGGCAAGAAATCGGGCTGTTCGTTCATGTGTAGGTCACGATGTATTGAGCCTTTCCAGATATAGTAATGGTTCTTGTACATCTCATGTCCGGGAAAAGTTACAAACCAATAATTTTGATATCCAGATGGGGATTGGATTCAAATAATGTAGCATAATTGTCTGGATAACATATGGTTGGAGATAAATAGAGTGCCTTGGAGATGGGTATATTTTTTATTTATATAGCTTTCGTTACTATTTAACAAGTATTTATAAAACCTTGTAAAATTGTAAAATATAAGATGATACATTTACATATTATGTCCCTGGATGGCAGTGAATAGAATAAGATAGATAATTCAACGCATGAATTCACATATAAAGAATGAGAAAATAGCGATGACTAAAATACGAGATATTTTCTACCTTCTTACGTTGAATTATCCATAACTCAACACTCATTTTTTATTTTCTTAAATTATATATTTATTTAGGTGGTATAACCAGTTCATCATTTACTATTATCACCTGGTCAAACTGTGGTGGATCGTACCACATACCAGACATGTTATACCAGTAGCCGTTCTTTTCGTATGTTCGGCCATACCGTTCGTACCATTGATCATACCTTTCACTGTACCACGGGTCGTACCATGTGGCTGTGACATTCACCCTGTATATATCACCAGACATTCCCTTTGCCACATTTTGAACCGGCAGGTAGGTTTCACTGGAAGGTTGATTGTGTGCCAGTTCGATGACTGCCATAGGTTTACCCTTCCATTTTGAGAGCGTTGCTATTCCTCCAGGTCTAAGGTAGTAAGTTTTCGTATCATTTGATATGACATTTCCTGTTTCATCATCCATAATTGTTATTTGCACAGGAACATCGTAGCCCTTAATGCCACTTGTCTTACTATCAATGATATAGCCATATATTTTGTAAACATCATAATTGGCAGTAGTTTCTTTTCTGTATGCAAGTTGTAATGATAGCTCTGGTCGCTGGGGGACCAAAACCGTGACGTTAATCGAACCTGTATCAATAACCTGCCCATTCTGGTATACCTTCACTTTTACATTATGCGTGCCTGTCACCAGGTAACCGAGGAAAAAATGTTCAGTGTTATTACCAGGAAGGAGCGTGAGTTTGCCATACGGGCTATTTGGATTGATATAACTGGAACTTGTTCCATTTTCATTAATAAAAGCATTCTCAATGTCAATGCTGACGTTAACCGGAGTAAGTGCATTATTCCGGAGGGTAACGGTTAACTCACCAGATTCTTTCAATCCAAGATATTGTGGTGCGTCCAATTTAGCGATTCTCACATCATCCCCGGTCGGGTAATAATATAATAGGCCAATGGCAGCAATCAGTATAACAACTGCAGCAAAAATCATATATTCCTTTCTCATTTCTTTTCACCTCTTATATCGTCTGCCAGCGATATGCGATTGGTGAGGCCGTATTTGCTCTTGGTTACAATGCCGCGTCGCTCAAGGTTCATCAGGATTCGCGAGACCTTGGCCTTCGAAAAATCAAGGGAGTTTACAAGTTCATTCTGGAAAATATCCCCGCCGTTCTCCACCATGATCTTAATAGTCTTTTTTTCATCTCCCTCAAGAGCACGCAGAATTACGTTTATCTGTTCAGGGTTTTGTGGATTTGGGCAAGGGTCAGGCTCTGTCTTCCCTGTATTAATGGGCTGTGTTGGTTCAAACAAAGGAACTTTAAGGCAAAATAGTATCTGGGATATTGCCATTCCACTGACGAGTCCTATCGCAAGCAATATATATGCATCCTTAGTGGTGTAAGAGTAAGGAATCTCAATGACCTTGAAGGTGTCACCCTCAATCTGTATCACCACTGGAGCGTTCACAAGCATCATATTGATTGCAACTATACTCAATAGGATAAGCACTGCAACTGTTAGTATTAGTCTTGTGCGGCACGTCATCAATCGTATAATCTCACCTGGCATACGAAAAGATTATTGATTGAAACAAATGTTATAATTAACGCGTGACAGCATGAAGAAACGTATTAGATTTTTGAGACCACCGTCTGTGGATAACGAAAAGTTAATTTTATTTAAAAGAATAATGTTTTCACCTGATCTTCATTCTTCCTGCTGTACTATCTCACTGCTTTTCTTGACAATATGCATTATTTTCTCCATCTCGGCCTCATCATTGATCGGGAGTTTGACCCAATGTTCTACATTTCTCTTGCCACTATGAATTGCACCATCCTGGTGCTGGTCAGGCAGAGTATTCTTAACAGCCTGGTCTATTTTAGTGATCAGTACACCTTTTGTCACGAGAATAGCAAAGGTCTTTCCATCTGCCTGGTAACTGGGGCAGCCGAACGTCTTCTTTTGAGTGACATGGGACCAGCCAAGCACTGTTTTCTCGAAGGTACACCTCAGATCCTTCATTTCCTTTTCTGAATATGATCTCATTATCATCACCCCAACCTGGCCGGTACCCCATCCTGCATTGGCCTGACCTTTCTTATATAATATGTACTGAAATATATTAATAGTTATTTATCGTCCTGGTTGTGACACCAGGCCAATCAAGCACAATTCCTTTGATGGCCAATCCCAGTTCCCCCATTTCATCACCAGAATAGTACTTCATGCCATCACCACATGTTTTATTCCTTTTCTTAAACCAAAGGATAACACCCTGATTTTTCACTTTACATCAAACTTAACGCCTATCTTGAACAACCTCAGCGTGGGCAGGTCTATAAGTGGACACCCTGTTTGCTCCCGTACCTCGTCCAGTATCTCTCCAAGCCTCTGCTTATCGGGTGCGGACACAGTGAACCAGATATTGTACTCGGCAGGACGCAGGTAGTTGTGTGACACCTCATCATACCTGTTGATGATCTCTGCCACCTCATCTATGCGCTCTTCTGGTGCCTTCACAGCGGCCAAGGTGCTCTCGCCCCCGGCCTTCTTAATATTCAGGATGGGGCCTATCCTGCGTATGGCACCCTCATCTGTAAGACGCTCGATCCTCTGTATAATTTCCTCTTCACTGGAACCCAGTTTTGAGGCCAGTTCTGCGAACGGGCGTTTCACTAAGGGGAAATCCACCTGGATCTCGTTTAAGATGGCCTTATCCAGTTCGTCCATCTCCATCATACAGCCTCGCCCCCGGCAGGTACATATACACAGTATGGCTCTTCAGCCATATAATCGCCTGTGGCCACATATGCCCGGGCACGACATCCGCTGCACACCCTCCTGTACTCGCATATGCCGCACTTACCTTTCAGTTTGTTGACATCCCTGATGTCGTTGAACACCTTTGAGTGTTCCCACACGTCCTTGAAACTCTGCTTACGGATATCCCCTGCCAGTGCGGGCAGGAATCCACAGGGAAACACCTCGCCAATATGGGACACAAAACAAAACCCTGTGCCGCCCAGGCATCCTTTGGTCATGGCCTCGAAGCCGTGGGTCTCCATTGTTATTTTGATACCTTCTTCCTTTGCCCGCTGGCGCATTATCCTGAAATAGTGGGGGGCACATGTGGCTTTCAACTGCAGGGGCACCCTCTCCCGCTGGTCATAGAACCAGTTCAGGACCCGCTCGTACTCCTCGGGCGGTATTTCATCTTCTTCTATTTCCTTGCCCCTGCCTGTCGGGACCAGCATAAAGATATGCAGGGCTTCGGCATCCAGTTCTATTGCAAGGTCGAGGATACGTGGTATTTGTTCTAAGTTCCTCTTTGTTATGGTTGTATTTATCTGGAAACCAATACCTGCATCCTTTATATGCTGGATACCGACAAGAGCTGCATCGAACGAGCCCTGCTCGCACCTGAAATCATCATGGGTCTTTGCATCAGAGCCGTCGATACTGACACTTATCCGCTGAATACCGACATCCTTACAGCGGCTGGCGATCTCAGGCGTCATAAAAGTACCGTTGGTGGCAAGTACTACTCTTAAACCTTTATCGGTCCCGTATTGGGCAATCTCATAGAAGTCATCGCGCAGCAGCGGTTCCCCGCCTGTCATGATGAGGATTGGTTTTCCGAATTCTGCTAACTGGTCTATGAAATCCTTTGCTTCTTTTGTGGTGAGTTCATCTGGACTGGGTTCTGGGATGGCATCGGCCCGGCAGTGCCTGCATGCCAGGTTGCAGGCCCTGGTCAGTTCCCATGCTACAAGTCTGGGTGGTCTGGTCAATTAGGGGTATCCTCCGTGTTATGTTGGTTTAATGCCTGTTTATGTTAGTAAACAATATAATAATATCATATCCGGGATTTAGGTTTTATTGTAGATACCGGCAAAGGAAGTATTTGCGGAGTTGCTGATATGGGAATGTACCGGGATGGAGCTTTACTGCCTGTTCTCAAAAAGCGGTTTTTCGAAACGCTTGCACGATGCTGCAGAGGATGAGGATGTTTTGGTGCACTCCATATCGTGTTCAACAATTATTGTGATTAGCAATTATTGTGATTAACAATAACTATTAAATACAAAGGAACTATATATTTATACATGGAATTTTACGATCGTAAGGATGAAATCAAGAAACTCAAAACATTGACATCGCTTGACAAGAGCACAATGATTGTGATCTACGGCAGGCGTCGTGTTGGTAAAACACGGCTTGTTCAGCATGTTTTTGGAAAAGACTCGTTTTACTTTTTTGTAGCAGAAAAAGAAGAACGGCTAATCCTTGATGATTTCAGGACTATATTGATGGAGCGCCGTGATTATGTTCCAAACTTTGCGGATTTCGATGATTTTTTTGGTTTTTTGTTTACGCTATCCGACAAAGAGATTTTCATTTTTGATGAATTCCAAAACTTTAAAAAAATCAACACCAGCGTTTTTTCTATCATCCAGAAATATTGGGATAAATACAAAGATGAACGGAAATATTCATTTTTATTCCTTGGTTCTTACATAGGTCTTATGAAACATCTATTCAAAGAATATAAAACTCCACTATTCGGACGCTCGGATGCACTGTTCAATCTAAAACCCCTGCAGTATGATGTTTGCAAAGATATCCTGGTGGACCTGGAAATCAGCACCTTTGTTGAAATATATTCCATATTCGGTGGAGTTCCAAAATACTACGAATTATTAGAGAATGTAAATGACAGAACGCTAATGAACATCATCTCAGAACAATTCCTGGACATTGGTGCCCCCCTTCTTGACGAAGGTACAAATATATTGATCAGTGAATTCGGACCTCAATACAGGATATATTTTTCAATTATAGAGGCAATTGCCAGCGGAGCAAGTACTTTGAATGACATAGCAAACCGTACCGGTATCAAAAATACCAGTCTTGGACCTTACATATCCGATCTCATTAATGAATATGAAATTCTGGTGCGCAAAGTTCCAGTGAATGAAAAACCATCCAAATCCAAAAAGGGCAGGTATTTTATCAAAGACAATTTTTTCAAATTCTGGTTTCGCTTCATTCACAAGAACCGTGGGTTTATTGAGAGTGGTAGACCAGGGTATGTACTTTCAAAAATCGAATCTGAACTTGATCAGTACATCGGGCCGGTTTTTGAAAACATTTGTGTTGAGTTTCTGCACAGATCAAATGATGAAAAAAAACTTCCGTTTGTGTTCCAAAACATAGGTTCATGGTGGAACCGCAAAGGTGATGAGATTGATATCGTTGCTTTAAACGATGATACAAAAGACATTCTCATTGGGGAATGTAAATGGAACAATCGCAAGATGGATGTGGATATTCTAACAAAGCTTAAAGACAAAAAGAGTTTGATCAAATGGAACCTTAATGCACGTACAGAGCATTACTGCCTGTTCTCAAAAAGCGGTTTTTCAAAACGCTTGCATGATGCTGCAGAGGATGAGAATATTTTGCTTTTTACACTGGATGACTTGTTAAAATGAAGGGGAAAAAACATGCGATACAGACCAGTTTTACTTTTAAAAATAAGAGATTTCCTTACATAATTTAAGCATAAGTTCAATATTACTAAAAAATAATAACGCTGCCTAATTGGATTATTTACCCTTATCATTGGAATATTTTCATTTTTATTAATTACTGTCATTGAATTCCGTTTTAATTTTATTCAAGGTATATTCATCCCATTTTTCTTTGTCTACCTCTGTCCAATTACTGCCCTTGAGATTTTGAATAGTTATAAAGTCAATGTCAGCATCCCTAAAGTCTGTCATCTCATCAAAAACAGCGCGCTTGATATTACATCCGCGTAATTCTGCTTGATTAAATATAGTCCCTTCCATATTAGCACTCATAAGTCCTGCACCATTCAAATTTGCACCAGATAGATCTGCAGATGCAAGGTTTGCATTAAACAGTACAGCGTCTTTCAGAATCGATTTTTTCAAATTTGCTCCTGTAAGATTAGTATACCATAATTCTGCATTTCTTAATTCAGCCTCTGTTAAGTCTGAATTTTCCAATTCTGCACGGTTCAATTTAGCTTGTATCAACTTTGCCCCTCTTAAATTTGCATTTGTCAGAACAGCATTTTCTAGTTTTGCATTTCTTAAATTCGCACCCATCAAATTTGCATCTTTTAAATTTGCTCCAGCCATATTGACTCCCCGAAGATCCGCTTTGGGGAGGTTAATTAATATTTCCGGATTCTCCTGTCTGAAATTGTTGAATTCAGTTATATTTTCACGTACAATTTAATCAGATTTTCCTTAGACATTACTTCATCTCCCACACCTAAAGCCGTTCCTGAACGCCTGTATTTGTCTAAATTTTCTTCCTCTGGTAATTTTAAAAAAATTTCTTTCGCCTTTTCTGATTTAAGGAATTCCTTGGTTTCTACATATTGATCAAAATAATCTTTATATGGACTTTCGAAATCCTGGTCTTCGCTAGATTTTATAACGTGTTCACAGAATTCATTAAAATTAGACCCTGCTCCATCATAAAAATCAAATAAAATACTGTAAAAAGCTGGCCACCTGAATTGGAATACCTGTAAAAGAAGAAGGATTTCTTTATTGAGTTCATCCTTTTTGAAGACTTCCTGGGTAGCTATGTAACTATTTATGAACCTTTTAACTTCCCTGGGATTATTATCCAGTCCTTTTATTACTATTTCATTAAATTCAGAGAACAGGTCTTTATAGGGCGTTTCCAAATTTCCCGTAATGGCATTGACATAATCTTTAAGTTCGTTATCACGCCATTCCGGTATCCTGAAAGGTATCTGGATAATCTTCTTGACATAATCTTCGCCTTTAATGTTCAAATCTTTATACTTGTTGTTGATGCACGTTTCAATTACATTTTGGTTCAATCCAAGTACATATATAAAACCACTTATCCCCAGGAATATCTTAATGGATTCCAGGACTTCTAATACCTTATCAGGTGCGCATCTATCAAGATCATCGATGAAAACAACTATCCTTAATTTATTTTCTTTGTTAACCTCATTTAAAGCCATCTCGATTTGTTTAAATCTACTATAATATAGTGTGTCTTCTTTATCAGCTGCATCATTTTTTACATCTCCGGGATTAAATTCTACGAACCCTCCCCCATAACTTAGACCAACTTTGGTCGCACTTTTTATAGAAGATAATGCTTTCGATATTTTATCCTTCACCTTATTAAGTTCCGGGCGTACTGATATCTCTTCAAGTACCGTATTTAACAGAGGTACTATTGCAAGATATTTCTCACGCTCATAGAGCCAGGCATTGAACCATACAGGTACAACGCATTCTTTATAATTGTCTCCTTTAAGTTTCTCATGCATTATCTGCATCAGAGTAGTTTTTCCAGTCCCCCAGCCTCCGAAAATACCTATAGTAAACTGGGGATTTGAACCCATTATAATATTTACTAGGGCTGAGGCATATTGATCGAAACCTAATTTGTTATCTTTATTTACAGGCTCGTCAGTAAGAATCTTTACTTTTTCCAATTCCAATCCCTTAGTTGTTTATTTCAATTCTGTGTATATTTATATCATTCGGTATTGTATAAAATAGTTACCAAAGTAAACGATAAAAAGCCAATTTTAAAATAAGATATTTCCCCCCACAATTCAAGCATTAGTGCAATATTTTTACAAGATGGTTTATATTTAGAGTGGTAAGAGCATTTATATAAACTTAAAGTAGCAATCAAAATACAGTATCAATCATCTGCAAACCCACTACTTCAATCCCCTTTAATAACACAAACCAGTGCCGTCCTAATATCCCGTTTCTGCTCATTGAGCCTGCGCAGGAAATAACCCAGCCAGCCCTTGCCGTAGGGTATATGACCGCA
>JAIWAT010000004.1:0-21204 GCA_048634225.1 Anaerolineales bacterium
CAGACGAGGAAAGCATACCGGTCTTGGCATAAGCGATCTTCATATCAGAAGCCACTGCCCGTATCTGGGATTCAACAGTACCGGGCGGAAGGTCATGCACATCCTGCACGCCTGTGGTGTTCTGGGAGGTGATGGAAGTAATTGCACACGTACCATGGGCCCCCAGTGTTGCAAAGGTCTTCAGGTCAGCCTGTATACCTGCACCGCCGCCTGAATCTGACCCTGCTATTGTCATTACTACAGGATACTTTTCTAACATATCACCTTCACCTCAAATCTGCTTTATATCTGGCTTTACACCTGACTTTGATAGATACAATACCTGACGTACTTACTCTACATCAGTTATCTGGAGCAATACTTCATAATAGTATCCACTTCCAAAGCGGCACAAAATTCTATCTCCCGCATCCCCTACTGGTCTTTAAATTTAGGATTCGTTGCCAATGTGTAAAAAAACAGCAAAGAATAATTCAAATCCCTCATTCCTTCCAGAACCCTGGAATCAGCAGCACCAGCACCGTGAATATCTCAAGCCTGCCGATCCACATATTAGCAATAAGCACCAGTTTCCCCAAAACAGGTATGGCACTGAAACTGGAACTTGGCCCCACAAGGTCGAATCCGGGCCCGACATTGCCCAGCGTCACAATTGACGCCGAAGCAGCGCTGAACGCCTCAATTCCCATCAAGCTAAGTAAGAACGTGCTGGTCATGAACACCAGGATATACAGGATAATGAACGAGAAGATACTGTTCATCACCTCCTCTGGCACCACCCGCTCACCCAGCCGGATTGGCCGCACCAGCTTTGGCTGGAGCGACCTGAACAGTTCCCTGTACCCGTACTTCAACATCAACAGCAGTCGCACCACCTTGATCCCGCCTGCTGCGGAACCTGCACTGCCTCCAATGAACATGAGCATGAACAGCACCATGCGCCCCGAGTCCGGCCATGTGTTATAATCATAGGTGGCATAGCCCGTTCCGGTCAGTATTGACAATACATGGAATATGGCATACCTGAAGGATGTGGCAATCCCCTCAAACGTCCCCGTCCACCAGAGAGTCAAGGTCAGCACCGCAGCCGCAGAGACCACAATAAAACTGTAGAACTTGAACTCACCGTCCTTTAGCAGGCTTCTATGGTCCACATATATCAGCCTGTAATGCAGTGCAAAATTGGCACCTGCCACGAACATAAAAAATACAATGATCCCCTCGATCAGGGGACTGTTGAAAGCTGCAATGGAATCGGCCCTGGGTGAGAATCCGCCGCACGCTATGGTAGTGAAGGTATGGGTCAGGCCGTCGTACACCCCCATTCCTGCAGCCAGCAGTGCAATGAACTCTATCGCCGAAAGGACTATGTACACCATCCAGAGTATCTTGGCCGTCTCCTTGAGCCTGGGCTTGAGTTTATCTTCAGTGGGCCCGGGCGCCTCTGCCCTGAACAACTGCCGCCCGGCCACTGCCAGTTTGGGCAGGACAGCCAAAAACAGCATAATGATACCCATGCCGCCCAGCCACTGCATGAAGCAGCGCCAGAACAGCAAGGCCTTTGAATGGGACTCGATATCTGTCATAATGGTGGCGCCGGTGGCGGTAAAGCCTGACATTGACTCGAACAGGGCATCCACTGGCTGCAATCCGCTCATCAGGAAGGGCAAAGCGCCGAACATTGCTGCTGACAGCCAGGCAAAAGCCACTATACAAAAACTCTCTCGGTTCCTGAACTCACCGCTGCTGGGATTGGTATATTGCAGCACAAGCCCCACTGAGGTTGTGATCAGGAACGAATATATAAAAATCATAACAGATGGGAACTGGGCCGGGTCCTGCCTGGAATAATAATATCCCACCAGTGCCGGGATAAGCATCAGAACCCCCAGGTACTTCAGGATAATTCCCAGGGTGTTAAGGACCACTTTAAATCTCATTGTATAACCCACTTTTACGTAATTTATCTGATAAGTTTTTTATTTATATTATCACGATTATTAATATTTTCTCAACCCTCACTCCTTCCAGAACCCTGGAATCAGCAGCACCAGTACCGTGAAAATCTCAAGCCTGCCAATCCACATATTGGTAATAAGCACAAGTTTCCCCAAAACAGGTATGGTACTGAAATTGGACCACGGTCCCACAAGGTCAAACCCGGGTCCGATATTGCCCAGCGTCACAATGGACGCCGAAGCAGCGCTGACCGCCCCAATATCCAACTCGCTCAATATGAACGTACTGGTCATGAACACCAGGATATACAGGATAATGAATGAGAAGATACTGTTCATCACATCCTCAGGCACCACCCGCTCACCCAGCCGGATGGGCCGCACCAGCTTTGGCTGGAGCGACCTGAACAGTTCCCTGTACGCGTACTTCAACATTAACAGCAGCCGCACCACCTTGATCCCGCCTGCAGTGGAACCTGCACAGCCTCCAATGAACATGAGTATGACCAGCACCATGCGGGACGAGTCCGGCCACGTGTTAAAATCATGGGTGGCATAGCCCGTTGTTGTCAATATAGACAACACCTGGAATATGGCATACCTAAAAGATGTGCCGATCCCCTCAAACGTCCCCGTCCTCCAGAGTGTCCAGGTCAGCGCCGCAGCGGAAGAGGCCACAATAAAACTGTAGAACTTGAACTCATCGTCCTTTAGCAGGCTTCTATGGTCCACATATATCAGCCTGTAATGCAGTGCAAAATTGGCACCTGCCACGAACATGAAAAATACAATGATCCCCTCGATAAGGGGACTGTTGAAGGCTGCAATAGAATCTGCCCTGGGTGAAAACCCGCCGCATGCCATAGTAGTGAAGGTATGGGTCAGGCCATCGTACACCCCCATACCAGCCAACAGCAGTGCAATGAACTCAACCGCTGAAATAACCACATACACCATCCACAGTATCTTGGCCGTCTCCTTGAGCCTGGGCTTGAGTTTATCTTCAGTGGGACCGGGTGCCTCTGCTTTGAATAACTGGCGGCCCGCTATTGCCAGTTTAGGCAGTATGGCCAGGAACAGCATGATAATACCCATACCGCCCAGCCACTGCATGAAACTGCGCCAGAAAAGCAGTGCCATTGAATGGGACTCGATATCTGTCATAATGGTGGCGCCGGTGGTGGTGAAGCCTGACATGGACTCGAACAGGGCATCCACTGGCTGCATACCGCTCATCAGGAAGGGCAAAGCGCCAAAGATTGCTGCAGACAGCCAGGCAAAAGCCACTATACCAAAACTTTCGCGGTTCCTTAACTCATCCGTGTTGCGGTTGGTATATTCCAGCACAAGCCCTACAGACGTTGTGATTATGAATGAATATATAAAGACCATAACAGATGGGAACTGTGCCGGATCTTGTCTGGAATAATAAAATCCAACCAACGCCGGGATAAGCATCAGAAGCCCCAGGTATTTCAGGATAATTCCCAGGGTGTTAAAGACCACTTTAAATCTCATTGTATAACCCATTCTTTACGTAATTTATCTGATAAGTTCTTTATCCAAAACGCCGCAGCAGTAACTTGAAAGTCACAATAATGGGTATTATCTCAAGCCTGCCTATCCACATGTTGAATATCAGCATCAGTTTACCGGCCCACATCATATCAGGCGACGTTATGCCCGTGGACAATCCCACATTGCTCTGTGCCGATACCACCTCAAATATGACATCATCAATATAGTACGGCGGTGGTGCGATATGCAGCATCACGAAAATACCCATGAACAGGAATAACACCCACAAGAACGAGATGATCGCTGCCTCATTGAGCTGTGCGCCCATTTCATCATCAGACAGTACCTTATCCCCGAACTTCTGTACCACCACTACCTCATGGGGCAGCGAGAGTTTCTTGTACCACCACCCTATCCCTGCGAACATGGCGGCGGCCCTCACTATCTTGATACCCCCGGCAGTGGAACCCGCAGCCCCTCCGATCAGCATCAATAGAATGATCACAAGTTTGGCATCGGGCGCCCAGGTGTGTATGGTGGCGGTCTGCAACCCGGTAGAGGTCAGGCCGGACACTGCCTGGAACATAGAATACCTGAGGGACCCTGACCACCAGCCGTAACTGAGGAAGTTCTCGGCCACAAGCAGTCCCCCTGCCAGGATGAGCAGGAGTAACAGGCTGCGGCACTGCACATCTTTAAAGAAGGCACCCATGTTCCCTTTCAAGACCTTGTAATGTACCAAAAATGGAATTGCACCCATTACCATTATCGGTATCAGGGCAAGTTCTATCAGAGGGTTATCATAAGCTGCGATACTTGAGTCCTTTACTGAAAAGCCGCCTGTGGATATGGCGGTCATGCCGTGGTTTATGGAATCCCAGATGGGCATTCCGGCCACGAGCAGGATTAAAATGGAAAGGATCGTCAACATGAAATATATCCACCATATCATTCTTACAGTGGTCATAATGCGGGGGAATATTTTTTCTTCCCGTCCTTCGGCACGGTACAGGTGGTACATACTGGTGCCGGGCCGGGTTATGATGCTGATGATCAACACGATCACCCCAACTCCGCCTATCCACTGGGTAAGCGACCTCCAGAACTGGATGGTGTGGGTAAGTTGTGATGGGGCCGTTATCATAGTGAGGCCTGTGCCAGTCCATCCCGAAGTGGATTCAAATACCGAATTTAAGGGGGACATGCCTTCGATGAGGATATACGGGACGCTGCCGAAGAGGGGGATCACCAGCCAAGCGATGGATGAGATAGCCATGGCATGTGTCAGTTGTATCTCATCTTCGGTCTTGCCTATGAATTTTAAGACCAGTCCTGCAATACCAGCCAGAACTGACGTGACCAGCATAGCATAAATGGCTTCATATTCCCTGAATACCAGGGGTACTGCAATGGATACCAGTGCAAGCAGGCTTACTATCAGTAAGAGGCTGCCTACATCCCTTAAAATAATCTTCAAGTCATTCCATGACAAAGGCGATCCGCCCTACTTGAAAAGTTCCTCCACCTTTGAAACTATTTCCAATTTGGTGAAGACAATAACCTTATCACGTGGTTGTACCTGGACATTACCGTCAGGTACAATTATGTTACTTTCGCGTACTATTGTGCTGACAATGGCATCTTTTGGGAACTTGACACTTTTCAGTGGCTTTTTTACTATCCTGGAACCTGACCTGGCAGTTAGTTCAAGCACTTCAGCTTTTTCACCTTCCAGTGTGGCAATGGATTGAATGCCTGTCTTAAGCATGGTGGTCTTGAGCACCTCGTTAATAGTAGCTTCCCTGGAACTCATGGCTACATCCACACCCACCATTTCGAATAACTGGGTGTATTCGGTCCTTTCCACACGGGCCATGACCTTAATTGCACCCAACTGCCTGGCAAGCAGGGAGCATAGCAGGTTCTTCTCATCACTATTAGTAACAGAAACCACTGCAGCCATACCAGGGACATTCACTTCTTCCAGTATCTTCATATCGGTGCCATCACCGTTTATTACCATGATATTTGGCAGGGACTCGGCAATCATTTCACACCGTTTCATGTCCTTCTCGACCAGTGTGATGTTAAAGTCTTTTTTACGAAGGAGCTCAACCAGGTAGAACCCAACAGTGCCACCTCCTACAATCAGCACTTTTTTGCTCTGGTTGCTGACCTCGAACCATTTCCGTATCTCCTGTATGGCCTCTTCCTTGCCTATCATTACCACCCGGTCACCTGAGCGGATGATATCGTCCCCTCCCGGAATGATGATATCATCATCCCTGAATATGGCTGCGATCATGCTGCACTGGGGAAATTGTATCTTTTTGAGGGGCTTGTTCACCAGCACATTTCCGTCATTTACCTTGAACTCGATCATCTTGACCATTCCTCCCACAAAATCCTGGACATCAACAGCCGAAGGTATTGAGAGTATCTGGTACATTTCATAGGCAAGGGAGAGTTCGGGACATATCATGATGTTCATGCCCACCTGTTCTCGCATGGTCACAGGTTCATTTATATAATCAGGATTACTGACCATTGCAATGGTCTTGGTTCCGTTGCCGGTCAGCAGCTTGGCTCCCATACTGGCTACGATATTGAGTTCATCGTGATCGGTTACAGCCACCACCAGGTCTGATTTTTCAACTCCCGCTTGTTTCAGGACCTTTATATCAGCACCATTGCCCTGGATAATCTGTACATCAAGACCCATTACCTGCTCTAAGGCATCTTCATCCTTTTCAACAATAACCACTTCATGGTCTTGATAGAGCGCTTTGGCAAGATGATATCCAACATCACCGGCACCGATGATAATTATGTGCAAAATGTTCACCTGGAAATATGTATTGAAAACATGAAATGTAAATATTTAATGAAAATATGTAATAAAAACATGTAATGTAAATATTTAATGTAAATATATAAAGTAACTTTTTACATTCTTATAAGACATCAAGGATTATCATCATATGTTAAAAGGCTATCTATAAATATTATAACTTATCAAAAATCTTTGAGGTTTTGTTGTGCTTTAATATTTCCTGCAAAGTCACTCGATTTTTCATCAATATCGACCCCGAGCTGCCTGAGGGTATTAGCAGCTATCTTCGGCCCGATAATATCAGCCAGTGCTTTGAATTCAGCCTTCCTGATAGCTTCGATATCCTTATATCCTGCATTATAGAGCTTCCTTGACCGCACACGCCCGATACCCTTTATCTTGATAATGGGCAGCAGTTCCTTAGCTGCACCATAGGATATGCGCTCCACCAGTTCCTGTGCAAAACCTGCATGCTCGCTGCCAAGATAGGCAAATATGCGGGCAGTGGAATGCATAAGCCACTGGGCAGTGTCCGCCTGTGCCCTTATATCACCCGGACCGATATTGAACCTGCTTGTAATATCATCTTCCTTGCTTTCAGATATCCATTCCAGCAGCAACACGGCTGTCTTTACTTCAGACATGAACCACTCATACTCGCTGCTGTGTGGTGAAGGAGGAGCTACAAATTCATCGTTGTGCTGCTGTATAAAGTCATCCAGCCAGCCATAATCGTTATTTCTCAGGTACAGGGGCCGCATATTTGGGGTATTGCAGATTAGCTGGAGCAATGTCAGTTCGGTTACGTTCACCCTGCCCAGGTGCCCCTGTCCGTCAATAATAGTACTGGCAGACATGGGATCAAGATACAATCTGGTCACCAGTTCGCCCAGTTCGGTCGGGTGCAGACCGTCAAGATCTATTATTAAGTTGTTCGTCACAAGGAATTCTATCACTTCATCGACCACAGCCGCCAGCTTCCAGGTATCCTGCTGGTGCCCGAAAAAAGTACGGCCAAGGAAATCCATCAGTTCTTCCCTGCTTTTTACAAGCCTAGTGGATACTGTTGAAAGGATGTGGGTGCGCAGGGCACCTTCGGTGCCTAGTTTGGAATAGATATCCTCGGCATCGTTATTCACATACTGTTCAATAAGTGCCTCCATTTCTTTATTAGATTTTGATATCAGCACCGACTCACCATACGGGTCAAGCCCGGGACGCCCTGCCCGCCCTGCCATCTGTTTATATTCCAGTACAGGTATGGGCACCATCCCATAGTTGGGGTCATACCGCCTGTAACCCTTGATAATAACGCGTCTGGCAGGCATATTCAATCCGGCAGCAAGTGTGGGCGTGGATGAAAGTACCTTGATAAGGTTGTTCCTGAACCCGTCCTCTATCAGTTTTCTCTGCTCGGACAGCAGTCCGGCATGGTGGAATGCCGCCCCGCCCCTGACGCATTGTGCCAGCCGCCGGGTCATCTCTGCCTCACCAGTATCCAAAATGCGCCTTGCAAGGATGTCAAGTTCATCAATCTCCCCGTGATCCAGCCTTTTACCAAGAGTCTGGCCAAGTCGCCTGGCACTGGCCTCAGCATTCCGCCGGCTGCTTTCAAATACAAGGCACTGCCCACCGTCCATGAGGGTATCATGGACCAAGTTGGTTAGTTCGTCCTTGTACACATTCTCCACTTCACGTTGGCTGTTAATTAAATCGATGGTATTGCCAAAGTATACTTTTAGCTTACCATTTTCCGTTTTTATCGTGAATTCATCTACCATAACGTCATCAATTGTAAGGATAACCTTGGTTTTTTCATCGTTAAGCTTTAATGAAATAGATTTTTTTTTATTAGAAACTATTATTGTCTTACCGTCATCGATTTTATTAATATTTTCTGTTTTTGCCCATTCAATCTCATATTCATCTTTGAGAAAGTCAATAAGTCTAGCATCATCGTTTCTTGGAATTTCATCCCAGCTAAACAAATATCTACTGAAATATGCACCTTCCCGCAGGTCAATCGGCCGCCATTCGCTCTCAACCAGTGCAGCATCAAGCCACTGCGCCATCTCCTGTGCGTTTCCTACTGTGGCAGAGAGTGCGATTATCTGGACATCCGGGTTCATTTGCATGAGCCGTGCAAGGGTGACCTCCAGGGTCGGGCCCCTGTCAGGTGAATCCAGCAGGTGCACTTCATCTGCCACAATTACTGTAATATCCTTTATCCAGGGTGCACCGTTGCGTATCAGTGAATCGGTCTTCTCTGAGGTTGCAACAATAATATCCCTCCTTCCCAGCCATTCGTCCCTGGAATCCAGGTCACCTGTGGAAACCCCTGCCTGCACGTCCAGTTCCTGGAATTCCTTAAACCGTGCATATTTCTCTGATGCCAATGCCCTGAGGGGCACGATATACAGGCACTTTCCGCCATTGATGATGGACTTCAGCATTGCCATCTCAGCGATCATGGTTTTGCCCGATGCCGTGGGCACGGCTGCCAGGATATTTCGCCCTTCAAGCAATCCGGCTTCAACAGCCTTTTCCTGGGGCGGGTAAAGTTCAGATATGCCGGACTCTGTATAGAATCCTTTTACAGCATCGGGAATGTCAATCTCAGAGATTTTCATAAATTGTGTAACTTAAAGGTTTAAGTAGATATAAAGACATTTTGCAATTCAGTTTAAGCAATTTAGTTCAAGCAGTTGATTTTATCATTTACCAAAGGTGGAACCAATGTACTCAGAAAGGATCAACAATCTCCCCCCTTATCTTTTTGCAGCCATAGATGAGGCAAAGGCCAGAGTAATTGAAAAAGGCGTGGATGTGATAGACCTGGGTGTTGGTGACCCGGATATGCCCACACCCGATAATGTCATCCAGGCCCTGTATAGATCTGCACAAAACCCGGACAGGCACAAATACCCTTCATATACCGGCATGCTGTCCTTCAGGGAAGCCGCAGCAAAGTGGTACAAGGAACACCTGGGTATTGAACTGGACCCTGTATCCCAGGTGCTGACCCTGATAGGCTCAAAGGAGGGTATTGCCCATATCTCCCTGGCATTCATAAACCCGGGAGAAATTGCCCTGATCCCGGACCCCGCATATCCTGTGTATAAAATAGGCACATTGTTTGCTGATGGAAAGCCCTTTATTATGCCTCTGCTTGAAGAAAATGGCTTTCTGCCTGACCTTGATGCAATACCCGGGGATGTAGCAAAACTGGCAAAACTAATGTTCCTGAACTACCCGAATAACCCGACATCGGCCATAGCACCTGACAAGTTCTTTGAAGAGGTAATTGAGTTCGCAAAAGAGAATGAGGTCATCGTCGTCCATGACAATGCCTATAGTGAGATGACATTCGACGGTTATAAAGCACCAAGTTTCCTGAAATTCGACGGCGCCATGGATGTCGGTATTGAGCTGCATTCCCTGTCAAAGACCTACAATATGACCGGATGGAGGATAGGGTTCGCTGTGGGCAATGCAGAAATCCTGGACGGCCTGGGCAAGGTCAAGACCAATGTGGATTCCGGGGCCTTTGAAGCGGTACAGGAGGCAGGGATCGAGGCAATGCAGGGCCCCCAGCAGTGTATCACTGACATGAACAGGATATACACACAGAGGCGGGACGCCCTGATGGTGGGATTAAAGGAACTGGGTATTGATGTCCAGCCGCCCAAGGCTACATTCTATATCTGGGCCCCGGTACCCGAGGGTCATGATTCAATGGGCTTATCAAAGATACTGCTGGAAGAAGCAGGTATCGTGGCCACACCAGGCGTGGGTTTCGGTGAGTATGGTGAAGGCTATGTGCGTTTTTCCCTGACCCAGTCTGTGGATCGGATAAATGAGGCTGTTGAACGAATGGGACAGCTGAAAATATAGAGTCTATTTTGTGTTTCCGAATGGAAAATTTCATAATGAAGTATGTTAATATCTTAGTTGGTTCAAATGACAATCAAGAATGAAAATTTGGATAGGGTGGATTCAGGAATCACTGGTTACAATGATTTGTTAAAAGGTGGCTATTTCAAAAAGACAGTAAATGTGGTTTCCGGGGAATCGGGAACTGGTAAAACTGTATTTGGCTCCCAATTTCTGTATCATGGCATCCAGAACAATGAAAAATCCCTTTGTATTATGACTTCCGAATCAGCCGAATCCCTTAAAAAAGAGATGTATTCTTCATTCAAATGGGATTTCTGGGATATGGAAGAAGCAGGTAAGATAACATTTGTTGATATAGCCGACCCTGAACTCAGGTTACAGAAGACTATTGATATGGCACCTATGGAACTTATCCTGAGCTTTAAGAAGCTCCTTATCCGTAAGATTGAAGAGGTCAAACCTGACAGGGTATTTATTGATGCCATTGAAGCCATGTTACTTGCAATTGATTCTCCTTACAAATTAAAGACACTTGTAGATGACCTGTTCGGTGTACTAAGAGGACATGATATTACTTCGGTTGTCACTGTAGGGACGACTTTCAATGTTGAGTCTGTTGTAGAATACGGCGCAGACTCGGTGACACGCCTTGGTCGGGTAGTCTCAGGTAACAACTTACAGCGTTCCATCTATGTAGCAAAACTAAGGGGTTCGGGTACATTAAACGAGATACGTGTGCTGAACATGACTGATAATGGTATCAGTATACTGGACCAATCACCCTACACGTCTGGTATTTAGGATTGGTTGCTAAAGGCTTAGAAAATGCTAACGAAGTGAGCATTTTCTTGATATGTCGATTGCAATATGCTGTCATAGCGACAGTAATAGCTTAGTTTTATATATCTACGTGACAATTTATATAAAAATAATGCAACGGTTCATTGTTAGAGGAAATCATGCGAACATCTGTTTTTCTCTTTTTGTATAAGAGGTGTTAATCTGAGTATTCATAGGAAAAAACAACCAGAACAGAATGAAGTAATAAGAGTAAGGGTTCCACGCAAACAGGATAGGGAAATTCTGGGTACAGTTGAAAGTATGCTTGGTGCTAATAAGATAAGAGTGCGGTGTATGGATGGAGTGGTAAGACTCGGAAGGATTCCTGGAAAGATGAAAAAACGTACGTGGATCCGAGCAGGTGATATTGTTATTGTAGTACCATGGGATTTCCAGGATGCGAAGTCAGATGTTGTATGGCGATATACCAGACCACAAGTGGACTGGCTGGAAAGAAGAGGATATTTAAAAGGATGATCCATAATGGTCGACCTGGACACTACGTCTTCAAAACAATTAAAAAAATTTGACGAAAAGATCGATGAGTTCAGGAAGAGGATCAAGAATTCTGAAGATTTTAAGGTAAAGGATGAGGTTTTTGATACAGCCACGCTGATGGCCCTGTACAAGCTTTCATCAAAGGGATACCTGGATGCGCTCGGGGGTACAGTAAGTACAGGGAAGGAGGCCAACATCTTCCATGCAGTAAGAAAACAGGATGATGAACTGCAGGAATTAGCTATTAAGGTCTATCGCATAAGTAACAGTAATTTCAGGGCCATGCAGGAGTACCTGATCGGTGATGTGAGGTTCAGGAACGTTAGACACACCAAAAAAGATATTGTACTGGCATGGACCCGTAAGGAATTCAGGAATTTAAGCCGGGCAAAGGAGGCGGGGTTGAATGTACCAATGCCCCTTATAACCAACAGGAATATACTGGTTATGGAGTTTATCGGAGAAGAAAATATTCCATTTCCGCAACTTCGTGATCTTAACCTGGATACAGAACAGGCATCATTTATATCTAAGGCTGTTGAGGATTTCCTTGTGCGGTTGTACAGGGATGCACAACTGGTACACGGCGACCTGAGCGAATATAATATTCTGGTAGACCCGGAGTCCCTTATTCCGGTATTTATTGATATGGGCCAGTCTGTGACCCTTGACCACCTGAATTCAGGCGAATTCCTGCATAGGGACATTGACAATATGGCAAGGTTCTTCTCCAGGTCCGGAGTGGACGTGGATACCAAAGACCTTTATGAAAAGGTGATTCAGTCCAGGCCAGACCATCAGTAATATGTGCTATTAAGTATATTATGGGGGCTGGTATGATAGAGAGCAAAACATCCAATTACATTAAAGTTCCCATGGACAGGGTCGGCGCAATAATCGGACCTGAAGGGAGCATTAAAAATATTATTGAGAAAAAGTCCACTTCAAAACTTGACATTGACAGCCAGACAGGGAGTGTTGAGATCATTAGTCCTGAAGACCCCCTGATGGCAATGAGGGCTGCAGAGGTAATAAAGGCTATCGGGAGGGGTTTTAGTCCTGAGAAGGCCCTGCGCCTGTTTGATGATGATATGCTGATCCTGGAAATTATTGATCTGAGCCATATAGCTAATACGCCCAAGGAAATGAAACGGTTTAAGGGGCGGATAATAGGTAAGAACGGCAAGACAAGGGAGATATTCGAGAACCTGACAGGCAGTAAGATATCGGTCATGGGGAAAACAGTGAGCTTGATGGGGTACCCTGACCAGGTACTGGTTGTACGTACCGGTATCGAGATGCTGCTCAAAGGTTCGCCGCACGGTCCTGTATACTCTTTCCTTGAAAAGAAACGAAGGGAATTAAAAGAGAGCAGATGGTAGATCCATCTGCTTAATCCAATGGGAAGAATATCCTTTCCACAGCAACATATTTCATAATCATCAGTGCAGAATTCCCGGGGTAGATCACGATCTGGTCTGACCGATATGCATTTAATATAACCCTGGCAGAATATCCGCCGTAACCGCTGATCAATTTATCACTGTAATGATCTATCCAGGACTTGAGGATCTTTGCCTTGACTATTGAAGGTGTATCCTCCATTTGTATTTTAGGTCTGGGGTAGTCCGTACCAATGATCCAGCTGCACATCTCATCAACATATATTCTTTCATCGGTTTCATCATAAATGATATATTCTTCAGTTGATAGTTTTCTGAATGTTTCTATGTCAATTATGATCAGCCTGTCCATTGCTCCGTGTTGTTTCTGGGCGTTCTCATAAAACTGCTTACTATTTGATAATGCTCCAAGTTCGGTTACTTCGATAACATCTGATTGTTTTGTATCCGTGTGATAGATACTGGCAGCATTGGGTACATCCTTATAGACCACCACTATCAGGTATGTGTTGTCATCACGCAGGTCATCCATGCCAGAGGTCCAGGCATACATGGTGCCTGCAAGGGCCAGTGCGATTACCAGGACTATTACAAATGCTGTTCGCTTGATCTTCCTGACAAACTTGTTGGGTTTTTTCTCCACTTCCTTTATGATCACCACTTCTTTAGGTGGTGCCGCTTTTGGCTCTTCTTTGATCACAGGGGCCGGTTCGGGTGGTGTTTCAGGCTCTTTTATAACAGGAATTTCTTCTTTCACTGGTATTTCTTCTTTTGCAGGTGTTTCCGGTACCACTTCAACTTCTTTCTCCGGCTCTTCCTCCAACTCTTCTTCCGGCTCTTTATCAAAAGCTGCCACCGACTCCTCATCAGAAGTTACTACCGTTTCTTCTTCCTCTGGAGTTTCTGGTGATACTTCGATATCTTCCTCCGGTTCTTCATCAGAAGCTACTACCGTTTCTTCTTCAGGGAAACCCTCTTCCGTTTCAGGAATTGGTCCGGATTCAAGGTTTTCAGCTTCCTCCCCGGAAGCCTGTGAAGTCTCATTATCCTTTTCGTTCATAATTTATCCCTCATAAATGACAATAAGTAGAATCATATAAAATGTTTTTCAGCATTACAATATATAATATTATCATTATTTATGCTTTATCAACTTTTCCATGAGGTAATGAACAATGTTCCATTATAGTTAAAAACCTAACAATATTGACTAATAAAATGCAAATTCCAACAAGTGATAAGTAATAAACCACAGAGAGCACAGAGGACACAGAGAGTAAATCAAGTACAAGCTCTGTGTTTCTCTGTGTCCTCTGTGGTTAAATTATAATTATCTAAAAATCAAAGTGTTAAGATATTAGTATCGATGATTTCTATTGAAGTCATCTATCGATAATTTCTATCGAAATCATCTATCGATAACTTCTGTTGAAGTTATCTATCAAATATTAGGTTCTTGACTATAATAGTAGTGGAGGGTACAAACGAGGGAAGGGGGTGGGAGAATATAAAATCGTGCTAAACCTCGCTTGTACACGTAACTATTACATATTTATTGTATTTAAGTATTTCGTACAAATACGAACAAAAAACGTGGAATATAACACCCCCTTATTTCCACTGGACCAAAAACAACATCAAGAGAATACTTTCACCCCGCTCTCTTTAGAAACATTCATATCTGATTACCAGTCATAAACCAGATTAATTAAAATGACAAAACATTCATCTGAACCTGTCTGGGAAGAATTCTATAAGCGTTATTACTGGGAGCAACTGCTATCCCTTGCAGGCATTTACCCGGAAAGTAAGAGTCTGGTAATTGAATTTCCTGATATTGAAAGATATGACCTGGAACTTGCAACAGAGCTACTGGAAACACCTACCAAAGTGCTGGATGATGCCAATAATGCTCTTCAGAAGATAGACCTGCCCATGGATGTAACCTTAGAGGATGCCTACATAAGGATTGTCAAGCTCACTTCAAGGATAGATATACGCCTTCTAAGGAGCGAAAATATTTCGAAACTGATCGCTATTGATGGCATAATCAGGAAAGCTACTGAGGTCAGGCCCAAACTGGTCAGGGCAGCTTTTGAATGCCAGAGGTGCGGGCATATAACACATGTTTTCCAGAGCGGCAATAAGTTCGTACAGCCCCTGGAATGTGAGAATGAGCAATGCGGCAGGCAGGGTCCGTTCAAATTGCTTGTAAATGAATCTTCTTTCGTGGATGCCCAGAAGCTTAGGCTGCAGGAATCCCCGGAAGACCTGAGGGGCGGTGAACAGCCCCAGACACTGGATATTGACATTGAGGATGACCTGTCCGGACTGGTGGCCCCAGGGGACCGTGTGACCATTGTGGGTACACTGAGGAGTTACCAGAGAGAAAAGAACCAGATCAAGAGCACTTACTTTGACCTGGTGCTGGACGGACTGTCGATCGAACGGGAAGACCATGAGTTTGATGAGATCGAGATCACACCTGAAGATGAAGAGGTGATCAGGGAACTGGGCGGTTCACCTGATATTTATGACAGGATGATATCCTCAATCGCTCCCAGCATCTTTGGCTATGGCGAGATAAAAGAAGCTATGGCACTGCAGTTATTCTCAGGAGTGGCAAAACATTTGCCTGACGGGTCAAGGATCAGGGGTGATATTCATATGCTGCTGGTGGGAGATCCCGGTATTGCTAAATCCCAGCTTTTACGCTATGCCATAAAATTATCGCCCAGGGGCATCTACACATCCGGCAAGGGCACTACATCTGCCGGTCTTACTGCAGCGGCAGTTAAGGATGACTTCGGTGACGGGCGGTGGACGCTGGAAGCCGGCGCACTGGTACTGGCAGATAAGGGCATGGCAGCAGTGGATGAAATGGATAAGATGGCAAAGGAAGACAGGAGTGCCCTGCACGAGGCCATGGAACAGCAGACCATAAGTATTGCAAAGGCTGGTATACTGGCTACTCTTAAAAGCCGATGTGCCCTGCTGGGTGCGGCCAATCCCAAATTCGGCAGGTTCGACAAGTATGAGAACATTCCACAGCAGATCAATATGCCTCCGGCCCTCATCTCCAGGTTCGACCTTATCTTCATACTGACTGACGAGCCCGGTAAAAAAAGGGATACAGATATTGCCGAGCATATAATGAAAGGGCACTATGCGGGTGAGATCAATGCCCAGTTCCATAATGTACAATCATCACTTGTCACCCAGGACCAGATCGATGAAGCTATGGAGGTGATCCAGCCATCCATTGACCCGGAATTGATGAGGAAATATATCGCTTATTCCAAACGAAACATTTTTCCTGTTCTGGAGGGCGATGCCAGGCAGATGATCATTGATTTTTACCTCAACCTCAGGAACCAGGGGTCATCTGATCCCAATTCTCCTGTACCTGTTACTGCCAGACAGCTTGAGGCCCTGGTCCGCCTGGCAGAGGCATCAGCAAGGATGCGGCTCAGTAATGTTGTGACCACAACTGATGTGAACCGCATTATCAGGATAGTGAACGAAAGCCTGAGGCAGGTTATGACCGACCCTGAGACAGGGAAACTGGATGTCGATATGATCAGTACCGGTATGGCTAAAAGCCAGCGTGACAAGGCCAAGTTGATCCGTGATATTATACGTGAGCTCCAGCAAGAACACGAAGGTAAGGCACCAAAGGATGAAGTGTTACTGCATGCATCAGAGGCCGGGATAGATGAAGATAAGGCAGAGGATATAATAAAGAGGCTTAAAAGGGAAGGGGCCATCTTTGAACCAAGGAACGGCTACTTAAAATCAACATAAGGTTTAATAGTTTGTAATCCAAGCTGTGACTATGTATATCAAGATATATGATACTGAAGAATCGGTGCTGGTAGCAGTTTGTGATCGTGATCTTATAGGAAAAACCTATAGAGACTCAGGACTGAAACTTGAAGTAACTGAAGAGTTCTACAAAGGGGAACCGGTTGATGCTGATCGGGTACAGACAGCTCTTCTGGAAGCTACCACTGCGAATATTGTTGGAGAACAGAGTGTTGCTGCTGCCATATCCTGCGGGGCCATAGACCCGGAATGTGTAATCGTCATCAGCGGCGTACCCCATGCCCAGATGTTCAGGGTGTGAACTTAATAAGTATACTTTTTTTGGAAAAAGATATATTCAGGTATTACGATTAGTGGATTTAAGCTATATGGGGAAACCACTTTGCCAGATACAAAAACCGAAGTAATCAATACGCCTGTGACATTACTGGATGATAATGAATTGCTGTCTATTGTTATTGAAAAACATAACCGGTTCATGGGTGAATACAGCAGTGAATTGAAAGATATCGAAGAAAAGATGGAATCCGGTCGTTCTGAATATAATCGAATAAATAAGGAACTTGAAGCCCTTGAAACACGCCTTGTTGTATTAAAGGAAAAACGCCACCAATTATATTTTCAGGCAGGCAAATTACGATTGAGACTTCTTGAGACTATCAGTGATAAGGAGAAAATACAGCACCTGGAAAGTGAGATCGGGAATATCGAGAACAAGCTTCAAAACGCAAATCTTTCTTCAGATGAGGAGTATGGTTATATTGACAGGATAAGGTCATTGCTTAAAGAAATTATCGACACCGTTCCTGACAGTAATATGGCACAACAGGCCGCTGTATCTTCCATCCTTGATATACTTGAGACCGCAAAAGCAGCCAGAAGTGAACTTGATGAAATGCTGAATGCTCCTGATGAGCACAGAAAGGAATCAATTGCACTGAAACAGGAAGTTGAAGGCCGGGAGGCCAGGTTGGCCTGGCTCAAGCGCAGGACCGCCCTTCACAAGGAAGCCCTGGGATACTGGGAGAATGTAGGGGCAGTAGAGGGGGCAACAATGATCGATGCATCTGGTATTTCTGAGGGAGAGGAGCAACAATGATCGATGTATCCGGCCTTCCCGAGGGGGAGATCAAAAACAAGGTAAATGTGCTCAGGCAGCAGATTGACCATAAGGAACGGGAGATCAAGAACTATTTCTATGAGATGAACCTTCATAATAAGGGTGCAAATGACCTGAGGAAAAAACGGGACGAACTTCATGAGCAGGCAAAAGCGCTCAGGGATTCTGCGAGTGGGTACAAGCAGCGACGTGATGAGGTCAATAAAAAGATAGCAGAACTTAAACAACAAAGGGAAGAGATCAGGGACCGCAGGAGCGGTTATACCAATAAGATAGGGGAATTGAAGACACTAAGGGACAACCTGAACAATGTAGCCAGGGGGCGGCTTGAATCTCTTAGCAGTGCCTACCGATCTGAACTTGAAAAGTTTTCATCTGCTGATATATCATTGGAATATGAACAGTCACTGTTCAAGAGGCTTCATGAACTGGGTGAACGGGTACAAGCCATAAGTAAAGCAAATGAGATCCATGGTGAGATCGGTGAAATGTTCGGCAAGGTAGGTGAGTTCCACCAGGACCTTGATGCCGTTAATGCACTTATCCATGACATGGCTGCCGAATCACAGGAAAACCACGAAGCAATGCGTAATATCTATGATGAGGTCGATGAGATCAGAAGCAGGGCCGATGAATATCACAAACGCCTTGTCGCGATATATGAAGTTACCAAGCCGATGAAAGAAAAGATCGATGCTGCAAAGAAATCAGTATCTGATGCCAGGTCCGAACTGGATATATACCTGGATAGGATGAAAGATATCCAGCTTTTAAGGGATGAAAGAAAGCAGGAAGAAAAACATGTGGCAGCAAAAGAAAAATTCAACAAATCAGGCAGGTTAAGCCTGGAAGACCTGAGACTGCTAATGGAAAATGATGAGATAAAATTCGGGTAATAAAATATTTATTTATTTTTAAAAATACACAACAACAACTATTTTATCCTTCCACATCCATTAGAGTTCTCGATGAAAGTCTACAAGAACTATGATGATCTGCCCAAAATCAAGTTCCCCAGAGGGCAGGAAGTATTTATCAGCGACAGTACGATCCGGGACGGCTCCCAGATGCCGGGTGTCGTTATGTCAAAAACCCATAAACTCCAGATTTTTGAGTATCTTCACCAGATCGGAATAGAAAAACTGGAAACCTTTGTTTTTAACCATCGAGACAAAGAAGCAGTGAGATCTATGCTGAACAAAGGGTATGAATTCCCTGAGGTCACAGGATGGGCCAGGGCAAACCCTGCCGACATTGATCTGGTACTGGAGATGGACGGGATAGAAGAAACCGGCATACTGATGTCAGTTTCGGATTCCCATATAATTGACAAGATGGGACTTCCAAACAGGGAGGCCGCAGAAGAGAAATACCTGGATGCACTGCAGTATGCAGTGGACCACGGACTGCGCACCCGCGCACATATCGAAGATATGACACGTGCCGACAACTATGGTTTTGTATTCCCGCTTGTCGAGAAATTGATAGAGATCGACCCGGACTGCATTATCCGTTTATGCGATACCCTTGGTATGGGAATACCTTTTGATGGTGTGGACGAACCATATGGCATCCCGTCAATGGTCAAATACCTGCATGACGAAATGAAAGTCAAGAATATTGAGACCCATGTCCATGATGACTTCGGATTGGGCATGGCAAACACACTTGCAGGATATTGGCACGGTGCCAACTGGTCAAGCCTCACGTTTTTGGGTATCGGTGAGCGTGCCGGAAACACAGAAATGGAGAAGGTAATGCTGTTTTTGCATGAGAGAATAGAAGGGTTTGATAAATACAACCTGGAATCAGTAACTGAGTTCGCCAGGTTCATGGAGAGGGAGATCGGACTCCGGGTGCCCCGTAACAAGGCCGTCGTAGGTAAGAATATATTTGCCCATGAAAGCGGTATACATACAGCCGGGGTCATCAAAAACCCATTCACTTACGAGGCCTACCTGCCAGAGCTCGTGGGTGGGAAGCGGCTGTTGCTGATCGGCGATTCATCCGGACTTGAAGTACTCAGGCATAAGGTAGAGGAAACCCTGAATGAATTGATGGGTGTCAGGGCCAAGGTAATGAAACGAGATCCCAGGCTAAAGGAGATCCAAGACCATATCCACCGGCTCTATGATGAAGAACTAAGAGTATCCAGCATCTCAGATGAGGAATTGAGGGGTTATGTTGAGAAATACTTCATGTTCGAACCGATCGTAGAATCCGAAACCCACGAAAAAACAAATATACGCTGAGAAAATAATTATGCCGGCGGAAAAGACCGCCGGTCGCTCTTGTTTTTTTTGATTTATTCCAACTTAGCTATAATAGCATCACTCATCTCGCTTAGTTTTGCACTGCCGCCCATATCATAGGTGACATGTTTACCTTCTGATATCACTGATTCAGTAGCATCGAAAATTGCCTTTGCCTGCTCCTTCTCACCAAGATAATCCAGCATCCATGCCCCTGCCAGTATGGTAGCTACCGGATTGACCTTATCCTGGCCCGCATATTTCGGCGCTGAACCGTGGGCTGGCTCGAACATGGCATAACTATCTCCAATATTTGCCGAATATATCAACCCGATACTGCCAACCAGTGCACTACACTCCTCGCTTATCACGTCCATGAACAAATTGGTTGACAGCAGGATGGATTCATTGAATATCTGGGGATTCTTGATCAACTGCTGGGCGATATTGTCGATATGGTATTCCCAGACCTCCATGTCAGGATAGTCCTGGTGTACCTTTTCCACTTCTTCTAAGAATGTACCGCAGGTCTGCTTGAGAATATTGCTCTTATGGATGGGCACCACCCTCTTCCAGCCCCTGCGCTTTGCCTCCTCGAAGGCATACCTGGCAATGAGGCTGCTCTGGGTGCGGGTTATCTTGCGTATGGCAATATAGACATCATCGGTAAGCTTGATCTCTTCACCGATATACAACCCTTCCGTCCCTTCCCTGACACATACGAGATCCACATCTCCCAGTGGCTTTGCCGTGTTCGGGAATGTCCTGGTGGGCCTGACATTGGCGTACAGGTTGAATTTCTGCCTGATAGATACTGCAACGCTCTTGGGTGAACCTGCGCCGCCAGGTGTTGTGGTGGGTCCCTTGAAACATGCATCTGTCTTTTCAAGCAGGTCCCAGGTCTGTTGTGGAATGAGTGAATCGCCACCGTTGGCTTCCCACCAGGTAGCTCCAGCCTCACATGGTATGAACTCTACATTCGTACCGGCAGCCCGGGTAACTGCAATCATGGCATCTACCAGCTCAGGTCCCACACCGTCTCCTTTTATTACTGCTGCTT
>JAIWAT010000005.1:0-20445 GCA_048634225.1 Anaerolineales bacterium
CCCCCGTGCAGTACATACATGGGATTTCCTTTTCCGTTTTTTTCATAATAGAGTTTTGTCCCGTTGACTTTTATTTCTGGTATGTTTCTCACCTGGATAGGTATTCTTTATGGAGGTGGTTTGATATTTATGAATTTAAGAAATTGTTCAGGAAACCTTCATCGATGTCTGCCATTTCCATTAATTCTTCTAAATCACCGAAGTAATCTTCGAGAACCAATGAGAAGAAATATTTGATATTTTCGATTGAAACTTCGGTATTTTGCATATATTAACCTTTTATTTATTCTATATAGGTGACCAAGATATCGATGTTGCTGTCATAGCAAAAATCATCATAATGAAAACGAATTATGAAAATTCTGGATTTGCCACTTACAGCAGCATAATTCATTTATCTTTTAAAGAAAGTTTACATTATTTTTCATGCTAAAATTCCACCCTTGTACAACACATTTTCTATATAATCTAAAGAATTGTTTGGTTTAGCATTATGAACTACTTTAGTTAATTCTAAATCAGAAATCCCAAAATTCTCTTTCAAGTAACAAGCAGTTGCTATTAAAGATAATTCGATTGCATTAAAAACTCCAAACCGTTTAACAAGTCCATCTACAGCTTGCTTCTCTTCCTCATTCAAAAGCGATTCAAAATGTTTTAATTTTTCAGTAGGATATATAAAATATCCCTTATCTTCGACCCATTTAATATCTACAATACCAGTACTTTCAGCAAAATTCAGTTCTCCACTTACCCCTGATGAATAAGGACCATAATGATACATTGAATAATTAAAATTTACAATCCCTTCATGTGTAAGTAAATAAAATATTTTCTGAACAATTGTTTTCCCTATCTGTTTATTTGGATATTCTTTACTCATACTTTCAATCATGTAACCTATTAATGCCGGATATTTGAATATACTATTTGACATTGTTCAACACTTCCTCTGCTTTCGTTCTATCATCTGGTTTAACATAAATTCTTATTTGTTTTACACTTTCCATATTAGATACAATTGTTGAAGATTTAGATAGCGGACGAGCTTTTCTATCCCTTCCATTTATAATCATTATTTCTTTATTATCTTCATCATCACCATTCAGTTTATACCATAAATTTTCAGCTTTATCTTCATAATACCAAATTCCATTTTCATCTAATTTTTTCTTTACATCCTCTTTTTTCTTCTCATCTAATTCATCAGGTGTTTCTGGAGTATAAAAAACAACCTTGTTATGTTTCCGATCCAAAATGGATTTACAATTATAATTTTCCGAATTATTTTTAAATAATTCCCAGACAGTAAAATCATCTAATCCGATAAATTCATTAATATTGCCAGGACTTGGCAATTTTCCATCATTTAGAACGGTTTTCATTGCTTCTTTTAAATGATAATCATAAGCTCTTCTGGTTTTATGAAAATAGACTTGGGTAAATAATTGGTAGCGTGCAATCACAACAGCCTCAGCTACATGCCATCCACCTTCATCTACTCCAAGTACCACTTCCTCTGATTCGGGCTCGACACCAAGAGCGAGAGTATTTATCAATCTCGAATGATCATAAACACCGTATTTAACACCTATATGATGAGAATCACGTAAAAGATAATCTCCCCTATCTGCATCCAACTGACTTGAAATAATAACCTTCCAAAAAATTCTATCTTCTAATATTTTCGCATTTCCTTCGATCAATCCTGCTACTTCTTCAGCAGTAATTCCAAAATTATTTCGGTTTATCTGATGATTTTCAATTGTACTTTTTAAAGGCCCTTTAATCATAGCAGTTGTATAATCTTCGTGTTTATGTTGTTTACCAGTTTGGCCGTTTATAGGCATTATTTCTTCAGAAGCATGAGAAAACGGAGCATGTCCAACGTCATGCAATAATGAAGATAATCGAACTAATTGCCAATCCTTTTTCAGACCTATTTCATTGTAACTCAACCTTTCTTCCAGTATCTTTTTATTTTCCTCATTGCTAATTATTGCATCATACATAAGAGTAGCAAGATGCATTACTCCAAGAGAATGTTCAAACCTTGTATGTGTCGCTCCCGGATAAACCATATCTGTAAGAGATAATTGACGAATCCTTCTCAACCTTTGGAATACAGGATGATTTATTATTTCTCTTTCCCACTCATTAAGAGTTATAAATCCATAAATGGGATCTCGTATTTCAAATTTTTTCATAATATCTTAAAATTTATATTAGATAATAATCTAAAATAGAATATTGAATGAAATTATCGTCCTTTATTTTTATATCCCTTATCTCTTAGTCTTTTATTTATTGAACCGTCTTTATTACTCATTTCTACCAATGCCCTACCGTATCTATCTTTACCAACTTGCTTAACAGTTACAAATCCTTTGCTTCTTCCACTCATTCCTGCTGCAACTTTTGTAGCTTTTGTGCCACCGCTTTTATTCTTTTCTGGTGCTCTTACATTTGTTAATCTAAACTTTGTGCCATCAGTAAAAACTCCTGAATCTCCATCAATCCATTTTGTAATCTTTTTTCTAACCATTTAATTACCTCTTAAATATTTCACGTAATTGCCACAAACAAACACAATATAAATTTTTATGACACCGTATCCATCCCCTCCATAGACCTATACCAATCGTAAATCATGCCATCTCAGTGGCACCATACTTCCTCCTATCCTTCAGCTCCTGCTTCTTACCACTATTCCACCCATCCACAGCCTGTATATACCCCGTAACCCTGGACAGGTGCTCCACACTCTCAGAGCCACAGTTCGGACACGCATCCAGCAGCCCGGATGCCACATGGAAATCATTCATGCACACCGTCATATCCTTAGTAAAGGCAAAATACCCAACCTGGGTATTCCTTGCCAGGTTCATGGCAAACTCCTTAAGTCCCTTGGCGTCCGGATGTCCCTCCCCCATAAAGATATGCAGGATATTCCCGCCATCCACAATAGGGAAGAAGACATGTTCCAGACCAATTCTTTCAGGTAGGGATATATCAGCGCCGGGTGGCACATGGGTGCCGTTCGTATAGTAAACAGGCAGGTCGCGTGTTTCACCAAGATCGGATATTGCAGTCTCCACGTCGCCTTTGATCACTTCAGAAGCATATTCCCTGTACTCGGTGTGCAGCAGGTCAGACACAGCAAAACGCTGGCACGTAGTCTCGGCCGGTGTCCTTGCCAGTGCGATCTCGATACCATGAAGTTCAGACAGTTCCTTGGCATAGATATCCATCTCAAACATAGCCCTGATGGCAATCTGCTTGGCAGCATCATTCTCATGCATCTGGTATCCGGTATGATGCTGCACCATCTCGTTAATACCTGCTACGCCTATAGTATACACCAGGCCACTAAGGTCCACAGCAATCGTACCTTTCTTCCCTGTCACCGGGTCCTTGGGCTGTTGGGTAGCGAAAGGCATCCTGCCGCTGGCAACAATATGGTCCATCCAGAAGCGCTTGATCCTGAACAGCTCAATTGCCTTGTCCATCATCTTCTTTAAGTGGCTAAATAGGAGGTGGTCGTCCCCCCCTGCCTCATACGCAGCCCTGGGGCAGTTAAGGGAGACGACCTGCCACGAGCCCATTGAGAAGTGCAGACCATCCTTGAAGATCATCTTGTCATCAAAGGAGGAATCCTTCTCTGCCGTGGTTGAGAAATTGTAAGCACAACACTGGTAACATGAAATCCCCTCACCTGCACCTCTGTACGGAGGCAACTGGTTATCGAAATACGGCACACCGAACTTAGCAGCCAGTTCGAACGACATGGTGTATAGCTCATCATAGGTCAGCAGTTCAGGATGCTTCCTGTTGAACTCCTCATTCTCTTCCATAAAATCAGGTTCAATGCTGATCTCGGGCTTGGGGAAATTGAAGGGTTTGCCCCAATAATCACCTTCTAGCATCACATTCATCAATGCTTCATAGGATAGCCTGACCTCGCGCTCGAATTCGCCATATGTCCTCTGGGGTGCCATGTCACCATCCCATACACGCCCCTTATAGACCACTGGCTTATCCTTCCAGAGCTTTGGAACCCCTGGTGAGAGCTGTACGGATGAGAACACCAGCTGTCCCCCCCGGGCCACCATCATCTGGGTCATCTCGTAGACGAACATCTGCATCAGCTGTTCGATCTCATCGTACGCCATCCCCTCAAAATAAGGTGCAATGAATGTAAGGAAATTATAGAATCCCTGCCCGCCTGCGAAATTGGTCTGGGCACTGCCCAGTGCTTTCACTGCATGCAGGATGGCCACCTCAGCTTTCATGGCCGGACCTGCCACACTGGCCTTGGTACCGGAACCGTCAGGCATTAAACCATAGTAGAAGAAATACCTCAGGTCCCAATCCTGGCAGAAAGCCCTTGTACCAAGGTATTCCAGGTCGTGGATGTGGATATCACCGTTCAAGTGGCTGTCGGCAAGGTCAGGCGGCAGCAGAAGAAGGTACTGCTCCTTGGAGATCTTGTCTGCTTTCTTCTTGTGCGAGGTTTCGGCGTTCTCCTGCAGATTAGCATTATCCTTGGCCTCGAACCCTGTGCCGATATCTATCTCATAAGCGTCATAAACCGGGGTACCCACCCTCGTAGAGATGTTACGCCATTCAGGATGCCCTTTTTCCAGTAATACAATATTGACCAGTTCCCTTACCAGCGGACCTGACAGGAAACTTACACCCATCTTGCGTATCCTGACCTCTGTCTCCCTGGCAATCTCCTTTGCTGTTTCTTCAGTAATGGCTGGCTTGTCGTAGAACTTTTCACTGAGTACGGTCTCTTTCATCAGTTGCGCTACAATGGTGTTCCTGTCCCACTCCATAAGGTAACCGTCTGTGGTCCTGACCTTTGGCAGCGTGGAGAGCTCTTCACCTGTAAGGGTTTGCTGTACCTGTTCAATCCCATGTTCGTGTTGTTTTATCATCATCTCGCCCACAGGTATTGTTGAAGATATTTTTTGACCCGCATATGTTTCTTGCATTTTAACCTGACCTCCATGAATAAATTATTAAATTATAAATTTACAAGACTCTCCACTTTCTGGCGGTCCACAGAATCTCCGTCCATTATCTCGTTAACAGTGTAGAAATTGTCCTGTACCTGGAGTACCGGCGCAGACATAGTGAACACATTATTCATGGCCAGTTCCGTCAATGCTGCCGGAGTGGTCATATCGGTTTCAGCAAATACGATACCTGATTCTTTTAATATCTGTTTGAGTGTTTTGCAATTCGGACATATTTTAGTTGTGTATACAATAATTTCAGACATATAATCACCCCATCGATAGACAACCAGTTTCAATCCTGAGCATATAATGATTTTTTGAACTAGGTTTGAATATCATGATTGAGCATTTGTTATCTATGTTGATAACAAACATTCAATTATAATTGATTTAAATATATTTTCGCATACAACAACCATGTTTATTTATTATCAATTCTGGTAACAAATATCAATTTATGGTGCTATCGGCACATTTCCAGTGGAACTTTAGTTAATTATAAGTTGATAACCGATTATCAAATGGTATTGAATTCAATAGCTGGTAGGATTATGGAACTGGATGAAATAACAATAACCCGAGCAATTATAGAAGAATTTACATCTGATTTTCTGGATTGCACTGACACTGATGTAGCGCTGGTTGGAGGAGGGCCGGCCAATCTGGTGGCTGCAAAGGTACTGGCCAAAGCAGGTGTAAAAACCGTGCTCTTTGAGCGCAAACTGGCCATAGGCGGCGGCATGTGGGGCGGAGGTATGATGATGCCCAGGATAGTTGTGCAGGAAGAGGCCAGGCGCATACTGGACGATTTCGGGGTCAATTATACTGAATACAGGCCCGGCTATTATGTGGCAGACTCTATTGAATGCGTGTGCAGGCTGGGCGCAGAAGCCGCAGCCGCAGGAGCCAGGATATTCAATCTTGTAAGCGTGGAGGATGTGATGATCAGGGAGGGAGATGCAGTGACCGGGCTGGTCATAAACTGGACTACAGTCGGCCTGGAAAAACTGCATGTGGACCCAATGACCATAAGGGCAAAGGTGGTTATAGACGGCACAGGGCACGACGCCGAGGTCTGCAGTACAGTGGCCAGGAAAATACCAGGGGCACTGAGAGTGATAGGCGAGAAGCCCATGTGGGCGGATGTGGGTGAGCGCATCATCATGGACAACACCAAAGAGGTCTACCCTGGGCTAATAGCCACTGGAATGGCTGCCAATGCCGTGGCCGGTTCACCGCGCATGGGACCTGTATTTGGCGGTATGCTGCTTTCAGGTGAGAAGGCTGCCCTGCTGGCAATGGAAAAACTTGGCATCGATTGAAATCGCAAAAACGATAATATATCATTCCAATCCATATCTCATGCCTGTTATCAACGCCGACCTTCACATTCATTCAAAGTACAGCATGGCCACCTCGGGCCGTATGGACATTCCCACGCTTGCAGTGGAATCTGTCAGGAAAGGCATCCAGCTTGTGGGCACAGGGGACTGCCTGCACCGCAAATGGCTGGACGAGATCAAGACCATGCCCGAGGTCGCAGACGGTATTTACGGCATGGACAGCGCCAGGTTCGTGCTTACCGTGGAACTGGAAGATACCGACAGGGTGCACCACCTGCTTATCCTGCCAGATGTATCCAAGGCCGAAGAACTGCGCGAGGCTGTTGAGCCCACGTCTGTCAATATCGACACCGATGGCCGGCCCAACGTGAACCTGAACGGCGTGGAGATCGCCGAATTTGCCAGGGATGTGGGGGCCATGATCGGCCCGGCCCATGCATTCACACCCTGGACTGCCATGTATGCCTACCACGACAGCCTGGGAAGCTGCTACGGGGACATGGCACAGTATATCAGCTTCGTGGAACTGGGCCTGAGCGCTGATACTGACCTGGCAGACCGCATCAGCGAGCTGCACAGACTTACATTCTTGACCAACAGCGATGCCCATAGTCCATGGCCTAACAAGCTTGCCCGGGAGTTCAACAGGTTCCGGATGGAAGATATCACGTTCGGTGAACTGGAAAAGGCTATATTGAGACAGGACGGACGGGGGCCGGTCATGAATGTGGGACTGTTCCCCCAGGAGGGGAAGTACCACGAATCAGCATGCATCCGATGCTTCAAACATTTCACACTAAGGGAATGCGTGATGAAACAGTGGCGCTGCACATGCGGCGGCCGCATAAAGCGGGGAGTGGTGGACAGGATAGAGGAACTTGCGGACAGTACCGGGCATCCGGACCACAGGCCGCCCTACCTGCACCTGATACCGCTGTCCGAGATCATCATGATGGCACTGGGTACTAAAAGCACAGCCACTAAAAAGGTCAAGGCTGAATGGGAACGGCTGGTGGATGAGTTTGGTAGCGAAGTGACAGTGCTGCTGGATGCTGAACTTGATAAAATTGAAGGGGTAGACCCGGCAGTGATACATGCTGTAAAGATGTTCCGCGAAGGCAGGGTTAGGGTAATTCCGGGCGGCGGGGGCCAGTACGGCAGTGTGGAACTGGAGGACGGACCTGACCCCTCTTTTGAGGCAGCAGACCCTGGTCAGGGGCAGGGCCAGCCCCAGCGTTCGCTGACCGATTTCTGAAGTCTGCCGGCATATCAGGTGCCAATTTCTGGACGTATAGGAAATTATAAACGCATTTCGATATCGATATAGGTAATTTTTTTGGTTTCAATCAAATCTTTTGACAGGATTTACAGGATATACAGGATTGAATCGTATCCTGTCAATCCTGTCAATCCTGTCTGAAATTTCCATTTTCTGGATATCGGTGTACCTCATTTGTCTTAGACTGGACCCGCTGGTCACTTTCTTGTTGGCACTCCCCAGCCTGATTTTGTGAGTCTGCTCATATTTTCCAGGTTGTGGCTCTGAATTTACGGCAGGCCGCATTTGTCGCACCAATATGAAAAATACTTTAAATAAATAGATAAAATGATGCTCCATGAAATACTGGCAGCCCAAGTATGAAACAATGCCACAGAGTGATATTGAGGCACTGCAGTTAAAGCGGCTAAAAAATGTGGTAAAGAACGTTTATGAGCACGTACCTTTCTACAGGCAGGCATTCGGCTCTGCAAGAATCAAGCCCGATGACATTAGTAGCCTTAAGGATATCAGCAGACTTCCCACCACTACTAAGGCCGACCTGCGTGACACTTACCCCTTTGGCCTGTTCGCCACTCCCATGCGGGATGTGGTGCGGCTGCACGCTTCCAGCGGTACCAGCGGCAAGGCCACGGTGGTGGGTTATACGGCCCGGGATATCGAGACCTGGAGCGACCTGATGGCAAGGAATTTTACAATGGTAGGTATCGGGCCTGACGATATATTCCAGAATGCTGTCAATTATGGATTGTTCACAGGGGGCCTGGGGATACATTTCGGTATCGAGCGTATCGGTGCCACTGCAGTCCCCAGCGGTACAGGCAATACCAGTCACCAGCTTGAGATGATGATGGACTTCGGGGTTACGGCCCTGCACTGCACCCCTTCCTATGCCCTGTACCTGGCAGAGACGGCCCTGGAACTGGATATGGTGGACCGGTTGTCGTTGAGGACTGGTTGTTTCGGTGCCGAACCCTGGTCTGCCAATACCAGGCAGGAACTGGAGGATGTGCTGGATATCAAGGCCTATGATTCCTACGGACTGTCTGAGATGTTCGGACCGGGCGTGGCTTTCGAATGCCAGGAACAGCACGGTCTTCACATATGGGACGACCATTTCCTTGTAGAGATACTGGACCCTGATGGGGAGAGCGTGGCACCGGGGGAAAAGGGTGAACTGGTGCTGACCTCGCTGACCAAGGAGGCCATGCCTTTGATACGCTACCGTACCGGTGACATTACCAGTATCATGGAGGATGAATGCCTGTGCGGGCGCACCCATACAAGGCTGGATAAGGTTGTGGGCAGGACCGATGATATGCTGATAGTGCGGGGTATTAATGTATTCCCTTCCCAGATAGAGAGTGTGCTGGTGGGCATTCCCGAGGTTGGCGACCAGTTCCAGGTGCTCATTGACCGCAAGCGGCATAAGCTGGATGAGATTCATATTAAGGTGGAGTTGATGGAAAGGGGTTTTACTGGTGAGCTTAAGGACCTGGAAGACCTGAAGTGCAGTGTGGAGGATAAGCTGAAAGCTGTGCTTAATCTCAGGACTGTGGTGGAACTGGTTGAGAGGGGGGCTATTCCCAGGACTGCGGGGAAGGCCCAGAGGGTGGTGGATGTGAGAGGGGGATATTAGAGACTTTTTATTATTTACCGGGACTATTCAAAAAACCGCATAGAGCGCAGAGGCACGCAGAGAAAAACAACACATCTCTGCGCCTCTCTGCGGTGAATCTTTTTTGCCACGATCCATTTATCCAGAATAAATTAAAAAGTCACCATATTCACAACCGTTCTGACAGACTCTTCTCATGAAGCTTCACCGCGGCCGTCATGAAGATCATCAGGAATATTACAAGGGCTGCGATATCCATCCAGATCGGATAGTAATTGGTCCCCTGGAACGAATATCTGCACAGGTCAGTTATGTAGGTCAGGGGGGATGCCGATGCCAGCACCTGTCCCCACGACGGCAGTTCCCCGACCGGGATGAATATACCACTTATAAAGACCAGTGGAAATTTTACCATTGTGGATATCATCATCACCGTGGATGTCATGCTGGTCGGTGTGGATGAGAATATCAGCCCCATAGCTGAAAAACAGAATGCAGCCAGTACAATGCCCGCGGCAAGGATGAACGGATGTTCGACTGTCACACCGATTGCCATTCCAACTATTATCGGGACGAGAGATATCCCGATCCCGAAGAGCACGGATGCCATCATATCTCCCAGCAGGACCGTTGTGATGGAGACCGGGGCTGCTGCAAGTCGCTCCAGGTTTCTGGTCTGTGTCTCGGTTGGCGCGATCACAGGTGTGATCGACATTGATGTGAAGAAGATCGTCATGCTCAACAGTCCGGCGATGAGAAAATCAACCGTGAGATCTCTTCCTATCACGAATGCCAGAAAGAGGAATATAGGGAAGAGAATACCGAATATTACCACGGGTCCCTTCAGGTAATATATCCTGATATCTTTTTTGGCAATTGCACAGGCACGTTTTAGCTGATCGATCATTCCATCTCCTCTGTGAGTTTGATGAAGACATCTTCAAGCGTTGGTGTCAGCGTGTTCAGCATCACGATCTCCAGATTATTTGACCGGGAATAATCCACCAGTTGATATATCGTCCTTCCGGGTTCGTTCGTATACAACCGTAGTTTATCGCCACTCATCCGGACATCGATGACTCCTGATAGGTCGGAGAAATCAGAGGCATCTACAGGCATGTCGAAACTGACCTCCACCCATTCTAATCCACCAATTCTCATTTTAAGCTTCTCTGGGGCGTCTATGGCTGCTATCTTTCCATGGTTGATAATTGCAACTCTGCTGCACAGCTGGTTTGCCTCTTCCATGTAATGAGTGGTGAGAAAAATGGTTTTCCCTTCTTTATTCAACTCCAACACCATATCCTTGATCAAACGTGCACTCATAACATCCAGACCCGATGTTGGCTCATCGAGAAAAAGTATTTCCGGGTCGTTCATGAGAGACATGGCGAGGACGAGTTTCTGTTTCATTCCTTTGGAAAATGTCCCGACCTTATGATCTTTTCGTTCATAGAGATCGAACTTTCCCAGGAGTTCTTCTGCTCTTTGTCTGGCATCCTTCTTTGGTACGCCATACAATTCTGCCATGAACTGCAGGTTATTCCAGGCAGTAAGATCGGTATATGCGTTTGAAAGTTCAGGAACAACTCCCATTATCTGTTTGGCTTTGATCGGATCTTGCCGGATGTCAAGACCCATGATACTGACCTTACCGAAACTTGGCTTGATTATTCCTGTGAGCATACGGACAGTTGTTGTTTTGCCTGCACCATTCGGTCCTAAAAAGCCAAATATCTCGCCATTCTTCACTTCGAAACCCAGGTGGTTTACCGCAGTAAAATCATCGAAGAGTTTCGTCAGATTATCGACTTCAATAGCATTCATTGATCCCATCATTGTAACATACTTAACCTATTTAATGTGGTTGTTGTATCCCGAGCAGGCTCATACGCGTGTGCGGCGCTATTCCCCGTATACTGTTGCCCGGAACAAATATTATGTGACCTGGCAAGGCATCATACCGTTTTGAGCCGACGGTTATAGTTCCTTCCCCATCGATTATATGGAACAGTACCGCGTATGGTTCAGGGTGGGGTGGAATTTCCTGTCCCTCTTCAAGGCATATAAGGGAGACATTGAACCAATCGGTCACAAGAACATCTTTTTTGACCCGCACCGTCCTGCTGTACTCAACAATGTCCTGCAAATCGATATGTTCCATTCTTCCCTTCATATCCTGCGATTTGCTCTTGAGTTCTTTTAGTTTGTTCTTTACCATTTTATTATCCCATGTAAATCCGACTGGAATGGGATTTACTTGTTTATCCAATAATTCATGCCTCTCAAGCTTAAAGATCATATACTGAATCTTTAGAATGAATTTGATAAAATTAGTGGATATAGTTAAGGAATATTAATATATATAGTGATATAAGTTTGGGAAGAAACAGAAAATGGAAGATTACTTTCTTCTTTCTTTCCACTATTGTGCTTAAGTGTTTTATATAATTCATATTTTAAGTCTAATCATTAAAGAATAGAATACAGGCTGTGTAAAAGAATGACCATCGAAAAGAACTTATATAGTGGGGTTAATGCTTCAAAAAATTCAACGCTTGCGTTAGTCTTTCTTGCAGCTTTAAAAGGTATCGTTGGCATTTATTCGGGAAGCGCTGCCCTGATTGCTGATGCGGTTCATACATCATTGGATATTTTCACATCACTTGCCGTCTGGGTTGGATTCAAGCTAAGTCTAAAAGACAGCGGGGAGAAGTTTCCATATGGTTATTATAAAGCAGAAAACCTGGTTGCACTTTTCGTCTCAGTAATTATCCTCGTATCCGGAGTCGAACTTGTACGCGAGGCACTTGTAAGTATTAAAGATCCTGCCGAAATAGGGCTGCAGGGAATTGCGCTTGGCACAGCCGTTTTTTCGGTTTTTGTAATTTATGCTATCTACCGGTACAAAGCCAGAATTGGAAGGCAGATCGATTCCCAGGCCCTGATTGCAGATGCAATGCACTCATATACCGATGTTTTCAGCTCCCTTGTCGTTGTTATTGCAATTGTCGGTTCAATGTTAGGTATGCCCTGGCTTGATAGTATTGGGGTGCTGGTAATCTCCCTAATGATATTCAGGCTCGGAATTGGGATTGCCAAAGACTCGGCATTAGTACTGATGGACGCATGGCTTGATAAGGGATCGATCACAAGGATCCGTCAGGCCGTTGGTGATATCCAGGGTGTGAATATGGTGGAGGATATCAGACTCAGAAAATCCGGGCTGGTTGTGTTCGGGGAAATTGTGGTTGAAACAGAAGGCGACGCCGATCTGAAAAGAGTAGAGATGCTTTCAGGAGAAATTAAAAGAGCTGTAAAAAAAGAAGTAAAGAACCTGGAACATATAGTGGTCAATGCCAGGCCAGGGAAGATGGCAGTAGTGAGGGTTGCAGTTCCTGTAATGGCACAAGATGGTTTGCATTCAAAGCTATCCCAGCATTTTGGTAAGGCTCCATTTTTTATCATTATCGATCTTGAAGATAATAACATAAAAGACTGGGATGTTATTGAAAACCCGGCCGCTGATCTGGAAAGGAAAATGGGTGTGAAGGCTGCGGAGTTCCTGGTAAGTCGGGATGTCAATGTATTGATCGTACATGACATTGGTGCAGGGCCATTCTATATGCTTCACGACAATTTTGTAAAGATGCTGGAAATGCCTGGGACGGCTGGGAATGTTGAAGAGGTCGTGGATAAGGTTTTGGATTTGAATGTGGTAACTTCACCTACATAGGATGGGATACACAGGTTCAATGTCGGAGATGAGGATTTGGAACATCCCGGCCAGGCACATAATCCAAATACCATCAGAAATTACAACCTGCTTTTTTCAACTCTATCGCGGACCACCGCACAGACATTGGTAGAATAGATATTCCACTATTCTTGCGATTTGTGTCATCTTCCAGCGTATTTGTTATATATATTAATATTAATCATGCAATACGTAACACAATATATATATAATATTAACAAGAATCGCAGGCTATAAACTCTAATAATGTGGAAGTATCTGTGATTGGAAATGCTATTGTGTTGTGTGCAATGAACCTGTGATGGAAAAAAAAGTCAGACTTCTAAACGGTGAAGCTCATTGCATTCCATGTTTTGAGGAGTTGACAGGAAATAATTCCTGAATAAATTTAAACCGGATGGATATAAAATGACCAAAATTAAAAATACAATGATAATATCCTTTATCATATTTTCATTTTTGTTAACACCTCTAATATGTTCTGCAGCAGAAAATGAGATACGGATAGCAGATAAAACCGGTGATTGGGGACATCCGTCCCCTTATCTGGCTTATGGGAGAGGACCCGGGTATCTGAGAATGCATTTCATTTTTGATACTCTTGTATGGAAAGATGAAACCTCTGACTTGATTCCTTTGCTGGCAGAAGATTGGGAATATATTCCGGAAGAGGAAGTGTACATCTTCAATCTTGTCAAAAATGCTAAATGGCATGACGGAGAGTTTTTCACAGCAAGTGATGTCGCCTTTACTATAAAGTACATGAAGGAACATCCTTATAGCTGGGTCATGCTTGACAGCGTAGACCGGGCCGAGGCAGTTGATGAGCATACTGTAAAGATATATATGAGCGGTCCGTATGCGCCTTTCATGGAGGATATCGGTGGCACGATGCCGATCCTGCCGGAACATATATGGAAGGATGTCGATAATCCGATGGATTACGTGGAACCCGGTGCATTCATAGGGTCCGGTCCCTTCAAATATGTTGATTTTAGCAAGGAGCATGGAACATACCAGTATGAAGCATTTGATGAATATTATCTTGGCAGACCTGATGTCGATAAGTTGATCTACGTAAAAACAGGCGATACCCAGATGGCACTGCAGCTTGGTGAGGCAGACTTAGCTTCAATAAAACCAGAGATGGCTGAAACTTTTACAGACGAAGGTTTTGTTGTCATACCAGGTCCGCATTACTGGAATAAGAAACTGATGATCAACCACAACAGGGAACCTCTTGACAGTGTTGTGTTCAGGCAGGCACTGGCTTATGCCATCGACCAGGACGAATTCGTGGATAAATCACTTCGAGGATATGGTAAACCTGCAAGTTACGGTTTGATCTCATCAGAAAGCAAGTGGGCAAGCCCCAATGTCCCTGATTATCCATATGACCCGGATAAAGCAAAAGAAATGATCGAGTCACTTGGTTATGAATTGAATGATGATGTATTCACCAAAGACGGTGAGCCCCTGAAACTTGAAGTACTTGTTTCGATGATCGGTGCCGGAGGGCAGTCTATACCTGATAGGGATGGTGAAATATTAAATAACCAGTTCAAAAAAGTGGGTATACAGGTAGACCTGATATCTCTTGAAACAAAGATCGTAGATCAAAAAGTGATCAACCTGGATTTCGACCTTGCGATCTCAGGACACGGTGGCATTGGCGGCGATCCGAAGATCCTCTATGAGAAGGTCCTACAGGTCCCGGGAACCAAAGTGAGTCCAAATACTGCAAGATATAATAAGAGCGAGGAGTTAAACAGTCTGCTTGATGACCTGATGCATGAGATGGACCCGGTAAAAAGACAGGAAGCTGTCTTTGAAGCCCAGAATGTTTATGCAAGGGAACTTCCGGCAATATCACTGTATTACCCGACATGGTATTATGCCTATAACCCTGATGCCGGAGTTGAGTGGTTTAACACGGTAGGAGGGGTCTCCAAAGGTATCCCTATCCCGCAGAACAAGATCGCCATGGTAAGGTCGAACGCACATGGGGAGGGGGGGATCGAACAAACACCTATACAGACCACAGATAATGCACAGGATACACCTATGATGCCATTTTTAGGGGTGTTTGCCATCCTTGCCGCATTCTACATAAAAAGGTCTGGAAGGAAGCCGTAACAGATGAAGTAGAACAGGAAAGTGAAGATGGTAACAGTCTACCTGTTTACCATCCTTTTCCTTATTTTTCTCAATTTTTCACCGCCAGTGTAATCTACAAATAGATTTGTTACATATATTAATATTAATCATGCAATACGTAACACAATATATATATAATATCAACAAGAATCGCATGCTATGAACTCTAATAATATAGAGGAATCTGTGATTGAAAATGCTATTCGGTTCCACGGGCACCAGTGCCCAGGGCTTGCAGTTGGAATACGGGTATCTGATGTGGTGTTGCGGGAACTTGGAAAACCTGCCAGGGATGAAGAGATGGTTGCAATTGTTGAAAACAACTCTTGTGGTGTGGATGCTATCCAGTTACTCACAGGATGTACGTTTGGAAAAGGAAACCTGGTATTCAATGATTTTGGAAAATCGGTTTATACGTTCATAAACCGTGAAACCAACAAAGCATTAAGAATATCCATCAATAAAGATGCTAATAATATGGACAAAAAACATCTTAATCTCTTTGCAAAAATAAAGAACAAAACAGCAAGTGAATCTGAAAGAGAGTTATTCACGCAAAAACACATCAAAAAAAGTAATGAGATACTTGATCTACCTGAAGACAAGCTCTTAACCATTAAACAGGTGGAACCAAAATCAGTCCGAAAAGCAAGTATCCATGAATCACTGGATTGCGTTGTGTGCAATGAACCTGTGATGGAAACAAGAGTCAGACTTCTAAACGGTGAAGCTCATTGCATTCCATGTTTTGAGGAGTTGACAGGAAACAATTCCTGAATAAATTTGAACAGGATAGATATAAAATGACCAAAATTAAAAATACAATGATAATATCCTTTATCATATTTTCATGTATGTTGACACCTGTAATATGTGCTGCTGCAGAAAATGAGATACGGATAGCAGATAAAAGCGGTGATTGGGGACATCCGTCCCCATATCTGGCTTATGGGAGAGGACCCGGGTATCTAAGAATGCATTTCATTTTTGATACTCTTGTGTGGAAAGATGATACCCCTGACTTGATTCCCTTGCTGGCAGAAAATTGGGAATATATTCCAGAAGAGGAAGCGTACATATTCGATCTTGTTAAAAATGCCAAATGGCATGATGGAGAGATTTTCACAGCAAGTGATGTCGCCTTTACTATAGACTACATGAAGGAGCATCCTTATGGCTGGGTCGTACTTGACAGCGTTGATCGGGCAGAGGCAATTGATGATCATACTGTAAAGATATATATGAATGGTCCATACGCTCCCTTTATTGAGGAAGTTGGTGGCACGATGCCGATTTTACCAGAACATATATGGAAGGATGTCGAAAATCCGATCGATTATGTGGAATCCGATGCATTCATTGGAACCGGTCCCTTCAAATATGTTGATTTTAGCAAGGAGCATGGAACCTACCAGTATGAAGCATTTGATGAATATTATCTTGGTAAACCGAATGTTGATCAGTTGATCTATGTAAAAACAGGCGATACCCAGATGGCACTGCAGCTCGGTGAGGTAGACTTAGCTTCAATAAAACCAGAGATGGCTGAAACTCTTACAGAGGAAGGTTTTGTCGTCATAGCAGGTATGCATTACTGGAACAAGAAACTGATGATCAACCATAATAAGGAGCCTCTCGACAGTGTTGTGTTCAGGCAGGCGCTCGCTTATGCCATCGACCAGGACGAGTTTGTGAACAAATCACTTCGAGGATATGGTAAACCTGCAAGTTACGGTTTGATCTCATCAGAAAGCAAGTGGGCAAGCCCCAATGTCCCTGATTATCCATATGACCCGGATAAAGCAAAGGAAATGATCGAGTCACTTGGTTATGAATTGAATGATGATGTATTCACCAAAGACGGTGAGCCCCTGAAATTTGTGGTACTGGTTTCGATGATCAGTACAGGTGGGCAATCCATACAGGATCGGGATGGCGAAATATTGAAGAACCAGCTTGAAAAAGTAGGGATAGAGGTAGACCTGATCTCACTTGAAACAAAGATAGTTGATCAAAAAGTTATAAACTGGGATTTCGATCTTGCGATCTCAGGACACGGTCTTATTGGCGGCGATCCAAAATCGCTTTATGATGGAGTTTTTCAGGCTCCAAATTCCAAACCTAGTCCTTTTACTGCAAGATATGATAAATGCGAGGAACTGAACAGCCTGGTTGATGACCTGATGCATGAGATGGACCCGGTAAAAAGACAGGAAGCTGTCTTTGAAGCCCAGAATGTCTATGCAAGGGAACTTCCGGCAATATCACTGTATTACCCTACATGGTATTATGCCTATAACCCTGATGCAGGGATCGATTGGTTCTATACGACAGGTGGAATTGCCAAAGGTATCCCTATCCCGCAGAACAAGATCGCCATGATGGCGTCGCACGCACAAGAGGAGGGGGAAATAGAACAAACACCTATACAGACCACAGATAATGCACAGGATACACCTATGATGCCATTTTTAGGGGTGTTTGCGATCCTTGCCGCATTCTACATTAAAAGGTCTGGAAGGAAGCCGTAACAGATGAAGTGGAACAGGAAAGTGAAGATGGTAACAGTCTACCTGTTTACCATCCTTTTCCTTATTTTTCTCAATTTTTTACTTCCGCGCCTCCTGCCCGGTGATGCGATACTTACGATGTATAGTGGTTCGGAGACACTGATCACCGATGAACTGTACAACGAACTTATCCAACTCCATGGGTTTGACAAACCGCTTTATGAACAATTTATTATCTATCTCACACAGCTTGCACATGGAGATCTTGGATATTCATATATGTATCATGCATCCACGACAGATCTTATAATGAATGCACTCCCCTGGACAATACTGCTTATATGCACGTCATTCATCCTGTCAGCCGCTGTCGGGATCATACTCGGTGTGGAGAGTGCATGGAGACGAGACAAAAAGATCGATAGATGGCTACTTACTTCAATGCTATTGATCGATGGGGTCCCGTCCCTTGTAATTGGTATCCTGTTTCTTACGGTATTTAGTTTATACTTTAAATGGTTCCCATCCGCAGGTGCGATAACACCTTACTCGGATGCACAGGGTATTGCATACATCAGTGATATCCTGATGCATCTTGTACTGCCGCTTGCAACACTTACACTGTCACAGATCCCTGGTGATTATCTTATGATCAGGAACAGCATGGTACTCACGATACGTGAGCCATTTATACTCACGGCTCGTGCAAAAGGCCTCAATGAGCGCAGAATAAAGTATTGTCATGCAGCCAGGAATGCGATCCTTCCGTTTTTCACGCGTATTGGTGTCAGAATTGCATTTGTGATAACAGGAGTGCTTTTTATCGAAACGATCTTTGCATATCCCGGACTCGGGCTTTTAACATATAAAGCAATATCAAATCATGACCTGCCACTTATCCAGGGGATCCTTACGGTCTCGGTCCTTATTGTACTTCTGACAAATATTCTTGTTGACATATTTTATAAAAAGATAGATCCGAGGATTGAATATGCATTTTAGGTTTTTCAAGGAATTTAAAAGAAACAAGATAGGGATCATAGGGCTTGCATTACTGTTGTCCCTATCCACGGCAGCCATCCTTGCCCCTGTCCTTGCCCCCCATGACCCATGGGATTATTCTTTCATGTATTTACAGCAGCCATCAATGGATCATCTACTGGGAACCAACGACATAGGCTATGACATATTCAGCGAATTACTCTGGTCACTCAGGACATCGGTACTTTTTGGAGTCTCTGTTGCAATCATCTCATGCACGATCGGTACTTTGGTTGGGGTTTCTGCTGCACTGGTCGGTGGGACATACGATGTTATTGTCATGAGGATCGCAGATGCACTGCTTGCAATACCTTCGATCCTGGTTTTGGTCTTGATCGCAGCATACTTCAAGCCCTCTATTTTTATTTTAATCATTACATTATCACTTATCATATGGCCGACCATTGCAAGGGGGATGCGTGCCCAAGCATTTTCACTTAAGACAAAACTCCACATAAAAGCAGCAAAGAATATGGGTGCATCGACATTCTATATTATGCGTAAACACATCATACCAGAACTTTTTCCACTTTATGCGATGGGGTTTGTTACAAAGGCAAAGATCGCGGTATTCATGGAAGCCGGACTTTCATTTCTTGGAATATTCGACCCGACCGTAAAAAGTCTTGGGATCATGATAAGTTATGCAACTCATTTCCTGTATCTGGATGTCTGGTTCAACTGGCTGCTGCCACCCGTTCTTTCACTTTCACTGATCATCATATCACTTGCTTTTATATCATATGCAATAGAGGAAATCTTTGACCCAAGACTCAGGAGTAATCATGACACTCAAATTTAAGGACTTGACTGTAAAATACACAATGTCCGGCACATTGAAAGATGGTAGTAGTGATACCAACATCAACCCTAACACTAACATCAACTCCAACGCTAACACCAACTCCAACGCTAACACCAACTCCAACGCTAACACCAACTCCAACGCTAACACCAACACCAATACTAACACCAACACCATTACTGCGCTGGATAACATATCCCTTGAAATCAATAAAGGAGAGTGTGTTGCTGTAATAGGTGAGTCGGGTTCCGGCAAATCCACGCTTGCACTTACATCCATGAAACTGCTGGCTTCCAACGCCTTTATGTCAGGACAGATATTCCTTGATGATGTTGATATTTCAGATCTGACCGATAAAGAAATGGAAAAGTTACGATGGAACAAGATATCCATTGTATTCCAGAATTATGGGGATGTATTGAACCCGGTTCACAGGATCATTGACCAGATTGCTGAACCACTGATAAAAAATGGGGAACCCCGCAGTGCTGCGCTGGAAATATCTAAAAAAATGCTTGATCACCTGCAGATCAAACCGGGTCGGGATATACTATTCCCCCATCAGATAAGTGCAGGAGAGAGGCAGCGGGTTCTGATGGCTATGGCACTGATCACTGATCCTGATATTCTTGTACTGGATGAACCGGTTGCATCTGTGGATGCGATTACAAAATCTTATCTTGCAAAGGTGATAAAACAACAGGTGGACGCAGGCAAAGCGGTGCTTTTGATCACCCACGACCTGTCATTTGCACACCTTTGTTCTGATCGTATCGCTGTGCTCTATTCAGGTAAGATCCTTGAATTATTGCCATCCCAAAAACTGCTGGATGCACCGTGCCATCCATACACCCGTGCGCTTGTGCGCTCATTTCCGATGATGGAGCGTGCTAAAGACCTTGCAGGTG
>JAIWAT010000006.1:0-20175 GCA_048634225.1 Anaerolineales bacterium
TCCTGCTCGGAATAGAAAACAACATAATCGGTCCCGAAGCCATAACAGGATGCCACAATTACAACATCGAAGAAATGAGGCGGATGATATTTGACGGCACAAGACCGCCCATCATCGCAGAGATCGAAGAACTCCCGCAACCGGAAGGTATGGTGCTGGCAATCAAAGTACTGAAAAGCTCCAGGATTCATTCAACATCATCAGGCAAAAAGTACCAAAGAGTAGGAACAGAGAACAGGCTCATCTTTCCTGAAGATGAAACAAACCTGAAAGTAGCAAAAGGATATGATTACACAGCAGGATACATGCTTGATGTAGGGCTCGACTCAATAGACCCGCTTGAAGTATCCAGACTTCGAAACTGGATTGAAAAATACAGCCCTGGTTCAGAAAGCCTTGAACTGGATGACACAAACCTCCTGAAATCACTTGGAATAATTCAAGAAATCGAGGGAAAGGAACGCCTTACTATGGCAGGGCTTATGTTGATCGGGAAAGAGCAGGCATCGAAAAAATATCTTCCTCAAAACGAGATTATTTATTTCAGGTTTGGAGAAAGCGATGTTGACCCGGTACAGAGCATCTACATGAAAATGCCTCTCTTAAGGTCAATTGAAAAAGTGTGGGATATGATCGAGCCATTCAATCAGGTTCATACAATCAAGGACGCATTTCTTGAAACTCCAGTTCCCAGCTTTCCTGAGGACGTTGTAAGGGAAGCCCTGCTGAATGCGGTAGTCCACAGGGACTACACACTCCCGGATTCTATATACGTGAGAATGTTCCCTGAAAGGCTTGAGATATCAAGTCCCGGGTCATTCATAGGTGGTGTAACCCCGTATAATGTCCTCACCCACCCGCCAGTAAGGCGCAATCCACTATTAGCAGAGATATTCCAGCACATCGGCGCAGTGAATCGTGGAGGGCTTGGCGTGGACAGGATGTACCGCAGGCTTCTATCCTACGGGAAACTGCCGCCGGAGTATCCTGAAATCGATGGAGCGGTGGAAGTAATACTCAAAAATGGTACCTTTGATGAGGCAATGGCGAAATTTGTAGGGAAAAAAGCCAGGGAAGGGCATGGTTGGAGACTTGAGGAGCTAATTATATTACATTATTTAAGGCGAAATGACAATATCTCAACAAAAGAAGCTTCTGCAATTCTTCAAAGGTCACAGAAAGAAGCCTCTGAAACACTAAGTTTAATGGAAGGCGTTTTCCTTGAAAGGGTCGGAACTGGAAGGGGGACTTATTACCAGTTGAGCCATGAGATACTTTCGTCATTAGGTGATAAAGAGAAATATACACGGATAAAAGGACTATCTGAAGAACAAAAACTTCAGTTATTGAAGAATTACATTGATACTAATAGGCGGATTACGAATGAAGAAGCAAGGGCAATTTGTGGCATCAATAGGCATCAGGCTACAAGACTAATTCAAAAACTCGTACACAAAGAAATTATTAAACAGAAGGGAAAAGGACGTGGAGCACATTATGAGAAATGTTAATTGTGTATGTAATTGCTCGCGAGCAATTAAAATGAGCGCGAGCAATTAAAATGAGCTAAATCGAAAATATATAAAATGACAAAGATGACACAAATGACAGGAAATCCATTTCACTGTACTGCAACCTTAAAACCAGCCCCCCACCTCGAACCAAATAACTACAACCCCTGGGCGCAACTTGAATTCAAATACGAACTGACCGGGACTTAAGATAAAGGAAAAGCAGGCGCTGGAGGTGAGGAACATGGCGGTCATTGAAAAGGTGTGCCAGTGGTTGAGGACAGTGATATTGATGTTATGGCGGTTGTCATTGAGCCGCCTGCGGCAGCTAAACTGAAGGAGATGGGAAGTCCGGATAGGTTCAATAATGTGAAAGGCCGTGGTGAATTTGAAGATATTTCCTGTGCTATGGTAGCCCGGAATGTGTTTTTGGCAAATATTGAAATGGGTGTGCCCAGGGAGGGGGTGAATCCACTTACGGAGGCGCTGGTGCTGTATGATACGGGTTTGATGAAGAGACTTTTTAATTTATTCTGATCAAGTATGATAAATGGATCATGGCAAAGAAAATCAACCACAGAGACACACAAAGCGTTATTGTATTCTCTGTTTTCTCTGTGGTTATAAACCGTTCAAGGAAATAATAAAAAGTCTCTATTTTTCCTACCTATGTCCTTTTAAAGGGTTGAGAACCAGAAATAAAAAACTATCGATTCTTGTACCTGTTGGATTTAGGCTTATTTCCAGGGATGCGTTTATTGTTATGTTTAGTTCCAACTTGCACCGACCTTTTCATTTCAGCCTTTTTCAGAGCAGGCAGCTTTTCTTCCCTTATCACGACATCATTAAATTTCAATACATTTTTGAAATTATCATTATCCTTTCTGGAAAGAATATTTATTGCCTTGCCTTCTTTTCCAGCTCTTGCAGTTCTTCCTATCCTGTGGATATACTGTTTACTCTCCCTTGGAATATCGTAATTGTAAACATGAGAAACACCATTAATATCAAGCCCCCTCGCAGCTACATCAGTGCATACAAGAACATCAGCTCTCCCTTCATGGAATTGCTTCATAACATTGTTCCGCTGGTTCTGGGTTAATCCGCCATGAATTGCCCGGGCTTTCACGCCTGAAGATTTCAGGTTCTTGGCGATGGTATCAGTATATCTTTTAGTATTACAGAAAACCATTATCAAGTCTGAGTTTTCATTCTTCAGTAGATGTAAGAGCAAAGAAAATTTCATATTATCCTGGACTCTATAATAAATCTGGTCCAATAGTGTTGCATCGATATAAGACTCAACTTGTACATGGATCGGTTGATCCATATATTTCCTGCCAAGCCTGGCAATATCTTTTGAGATCGTTGCAGAGAACAAAAGGGTCTGCCGGTCCTGAGGACATGTATTAATTATTTTAGTCACATCCTCCTTAAATCCCATATCTAACATCCGGTCTGCTTCATCAAGCACCAGTGTTTCGACCTTATCAAATTTAATGGTCTTTCTATTGACATGATCAAGTATCCTGCCCGGTGTTCCTACCACCACATCAGCAGTCTTTAAGCCCCTGATCTGCTGGCTGATACCTACACCACCATATACTGCCATAATTTTTAAAGGGCTGAACGTTGAGAATTTCGTTAAAGCACCTGCAACCTGCTCTGCCAATTCCCGGGTGGGAGTCAGGATCAAAGCCTGTATCCCTTTTCCTTTTTTAGCATTCTGTAATATGCCACAAGCAAATGCCAGGGTCTTTCCTGAACCAGTGGCTGATCCGGCTATAATATCTTTTCCTGCAAGGATCAACGGGATCGATTTTTCCTGTATTTCAGTAGGACAATCGAAATGCTCATATTTTATAGATTTTAGAAGGGGCACACTAATGCCGAGATTTTTAAATTTATCCATATTTAAACTTTCCATATTTTTTTCAAAAAAAAGCTGCTTAATTACTTTTTTTTGTCCACTTCGTTAAGTTATTAAAAACAATTAAGAGCTATTAGCACAACTGTATGAAAGTTAAGATTAATTTACGCTTAAAAGTTGATTGGCTTTCTTAATGCTTGTACTTGGCTTATAGTTATGCCTATTTTATGGTATAAAAATATAATTTTTTTTCTTGATATTTCAAAATGCAAATTTTTGATTTTACTTTAATGCAACAATTGAAGGAATTATTTGCTTTAATCCGGATTCAATGTACATAACACCAAATAATGCTTCGATTATGGTTCCTTTTACATGATTAATTGTTTCTTCTTTAATCTCAGGTTTATTTGGATCAAAATGAATCCTGAAATCGTATATATCCCATTTGTCGCATATCCTTGCTAAATTTTCATTTGATGCAAATTTTGATCTTTTTTCAGTTAATTCTCCAACATTTGAAATATTGGGTTCCCAAAGATTTTCAATTAATGCTAAATCAATTGCAGCATCACCAATTAGTGCTAAGACTTTAGCTGCTTCATCCATATTTAAATAGGGTTCAAAATTAAAATCAAAACCAACTTTTGAAAAATATATATTTAATTCTGTGAATAAATTCTTAACACTTGGCTGAATGAAAGATAAGATAACTAAATCTGGTTCAGCAAAATTATAATTTATGTTTTTTTCTAACTCACCAAGTTTATATTTTCTAATATTTTGAATGCCATGGTCAATATTTTCAATTTTATTTATCCAGTTTGTAATCCTTTTTCTTTCTTTTGTGTTATTTTCAGGAAGCTGATTTATTCGATGTTCTAATTCTCTTTCAATTTCTGGAAAATCATCGAAAATTCCTTGAATATTCCATTTAAATTTAAGGTACGACGAATCACCCATTTTATTATTCATTGATTATCTCACACCCTGTATACAATTGGAATTTTTTATGTATGAACTGGTATTTTTGTGATTTCATATTTGTAGTGGGTAAATAATAAATTCAGTTAATAAATTAATAATGTTTCGATAGGCATTGACTAAAATTCACCTCTCTTCTAACGAAAAGCGCCTGCCAGCCAGCTGCCTTAAAAGCTGACACATGCTTGTCCCCGCTGGCTCGTGGTAGTTTAGGCATATTCAGCAGCCGTTGCAGTGTCTAATGAAATATTGATCCGGTTGTGGAACATTGAAGGACTTTTTTTAAGGAACTTATCCTTTGCACACTTAAGCCTCGATGTAAGGCAACCTACTATGGCCTCATTAATATTATCCATAGCCTCATCCAGTGTATCTCCTTCTGACAAGCATCCCGGAAGGTCGGTACATTCAACCACATATTTGCCATCTTCATCAGTTTCACAAATGATATTAAATCTCATTTGAAGTTCTCCAATTGGTCTGTCATATAACAATATCTAATATATATTTAATATAGTTATTATGCTTATCGAGTCACTAAATTCCCATGCTGCCCGGCCTTTGTGCTAAGGACCGGGTACGATTGCTCTTGCGCTGAACGCGGGTTTGGGGGGGAGGGTGCTACAATATGGTTATAAAAATATATAATTAATGATATATTGCACCACAAATAATGCAAAGTCAAGAAAATGAACATTTCAGACAGGATTGACAGGATTGACAGGATACGATCCAATCCTGTAAATCCTGTCAAAAGATTTGATTGAAACTAAGAAAATTACCTATATCGATATCGAAATGCGTTTATACTTTCCTATACGTTAAAAAAGAACGTAAGTGAAACTCATGGAAAACGGGAAAACACAAGTGGAACTGGCAAAAAATGGCGTTATTACCAGACAGATGAAAGATGTGGCGTCCCGTGAAGGTATCGACCCTGAAGTAATCCGTGCCCGGGTGGCAGAGGGGAGTCTGGTCATAATGACCCGAGGCCCGGTCTCGGTAGCAATAGGCAAGGGTGCCACCACCAAGGTCAATGTGAACATCGGCACTTCCAGTGCAATGATCGACCCGAAAGAAGAACTTGAAAAGGCCATGGTGGCAGAGAAATACAAAGCTGATACACTGACCGACCTGTCAATGGGAGGGGACATCCCCGCAATCAGGCGTTCCATCTACCGGCATACCACCCTGCCTATAACCACAGTACCCATATACCAGTCAGTAGCCCAACAGGGTATCTACTCCATGACCGAAGACCACCTGCTGAATAATATCCGCCAGCAGGTCGGTGAAGGCGTCAGCTCTGTGGTACTGCACTGTATCGAGCGTGACTGCATTGAGAAATTAAAAGGCCATCCCCGCATTATGGGCATGGTCTCGAAAGGTGGCTCTTTTACCAGTGTCTATATGCTTACTAATGAATGCGGTAACCCGTTTATTGATAATTTTGATTATATCCTGGAAACCCTGAAGGGGAATGATGTAGTGCTGTCCCTGGGCAATACCATGCGCAGCGGCTGCATCCATGATACACCCGATTCCCCACAGCACCAGGAGATGCTGACAAACATGAGACTGGCCAGACAGGCAAACCAGGCCGGGGTTCAGGTAATTGTGGAAGGTATGGGCGGGCATGTGCGTGCATCAGAGGTGGCCGGATACGTCAGATACCACAAAGATGCCGGGGATTTCCCGTTGTTCGTGGCCGGACCGTTACCCACAGATGTGGCTGTAGGCTATGACCACATTGCAGGTGCTGTGGGTGCATCCATAGCTGCGGGTGCGGGTGCTGATTACCTGTGCTACATCACGCCCTCTGAACACCTGAGGCTGCCCACAGTGGACGATGTGAGGGAAGGGTTGGTGGCATTTCGCATAGCTGCACATATTGGTGATTCCATCAAGTTCGATGCCAGACAGCAGGATATGGAACTGGCAAGATACAGGGCGGTCATGGACTGGGACGGACAGATGCAGTATGCGATCGAGCCTGAAAAGGCATCAGGCATGTGTCCTGAAAAAGGACCGTGTACTATGTGCGGGGATTTCTGCGCCCTTACAATTATGCATGATTTTTTAAACGTATAGGAAAGTATATAGTTTCCAACAGGCTTAGAAAATGCGAACGAAATGAGCATTTTCTTAATGGGAATAATAGTAACTAAAATGGATTGTCATGCCAGATAAACTTGAATTATTCGGGATAAAGACGCCGCTGATAGAGCCGGGTGATGATATGGGCAGCGTGCTCATAAGCTCCATCAGGGAAAGCGGTATGACCATCATGAACGACGATATTGTGGTGCTGGCCGAATCGGCTGTGGCTACAGCAGAAGGCAGGCTGTTTGACCTGAATGATGTTGAGGTAGGGAAAAAAGCCAGTGAACTGGGGCTAAAGTATGCTGTTGACCCCAGGGAGATGGAACTGGTGCTAAGGGAGTGCGATGAGATTATCGGGGGCGTGCCTGGCGCAGTACTCACCATCACCAAGGGAAACCTGTCGCCCAATGCCGGAATAGATGGTTCCAACGCACCGCCGGACTGCGTGGTGCTCCTGCCGGAAGACCCGGCATCAAGCGCTGCACGCATTAAAAAGCAGCTTGAAACAGCCTTTGGCTGCCGCCTGGGTGTCATTGTTGGTGACAGCCGTACGCAGCCTATGCGGCTCGGGTGTGTGGGGATAGCCCTGGGTTGTTCGGGCCTGCGTCCTGTGGAGGATGCACGGGGGTCAAAGGACCTGTTCGGGAAGGAACTTACTATTACCAGCAAGGCCACGGCTGATAATCTGGTATCTGCGGCGCAGCTTATTATGGGTGAGGCTGGGGAGGGGATTCCTGCTGTAGTGGTAAGGGGGAATAAGGAGATTGTGGTGGATGGAGATTGTGAGATACCGGTATTCTCGAAAGAGGAATGTATGTACTATAGTAACATATCCAGATGAATAATATTAAAATTCGAGTCACAGAGCCTTGATAACTCCGCTTTCCACCACATCAGTGGGTATCCCTTCCAGGTCTTTCGGGATGATATCTTCTTCCCTTAGCTCCTTTTTTTGCTTCTTTTTTACTACATAACAGACCACGCTGGGTTTATCCGTCTTCCTGCCCTCTATCTTTTTATAGCCTGTTGCACAGCCAACCACCCCCTTTTTCTTTAAGAGGAGTGATTCATATTTTTCTTTCATCCTTTTTGCTTCTTCCATGGTTGCCATTATCGTATCTCGATACCAGAATTATAATTTGTCACAAAATAATCACGTATTATTCTGTGACCAAATCTGCCTTAAGAAGGTCCAGATATATCTGTATATGGTTAGCAATGGTTATTTTATCACTACCGGCAAAAAGCTTGCCCACCCCATAACCTTCCATATCCAATACCAGGCTCCCACTATCTCCCCCGGCAGAGAAGCCAGGCTGGTCTATGATGATCTGATCCCTGAAAATGGCATACTTGCCAGAGCCGTAATTCACATTTACTGTGGCATCTACTGCTGATACAGGTCCATCTGTGGTATGACCGGTGGTTCTCCCGGATTTCTGGACCAACATGTCGATCTCTGCCCTTTTTGTTCCCTTGGGCACACCTATACCTAATATCTCGGATTTTGCATCTTCTTCAGTGTTGAATTCAATAAGGGCCGCATCGACAAGGTTGTCTTCAGGAAATTCTACAACAGCCCGGAGTCTTGTCCTGCGACCTGCCAGACTTGCCGGGGCGTTATAGAGCCAGCTCCAGAACTTTCCTGCAGGACATTCGCTGGGAAGACCAGTGATGTTTATTGGGACGAACCTGGCGAGTTTGCCGATCTCATCATCGGGGTACTTACCGCCATCGTAAGGCCCTGGTTGTAGATAAGCATCGCCGATCTCAGCTTCGTTGGAGTTGGCTCCCACGTGGTTATTAGTGCCTATGCATATCTTACCGGTAAGCCTGTCCTTGAGCAGCTCTCCATTGGTACCGGCAGTTATCATGTAATGTCCGCCTGAAGTGCCCATTGGACAGGGCCTGAGCCGGGATTTATTATCCGGAAGCTGTAAAGCCCTGAGTTTTCCAACTTCTATCACATCTGTGGATGTCTGGTCTATGGTTTTGGGGATTATGTCCTTCTTTTTAAGTTCTGTTAACGGGACCTTTTTCTCCACCATACAGACAATGCTGAGTTCCCCGGTTTTCTCCTCCCCTTTGACCTTGCGGGCTGTCATCACACCCACCACATTTGCCTTATCCATCAGTTTTTTCTCATATTTTACCCTGATCTCTTCCAATTTCATATCTATCACTCCCTCAATTTTTAATTTCACCAGAATTTGAGTTTGGGTTTAGACTCACTTTCTATGTCCTTTCGAGACTTACTGCCGGACACCACCGGACCATCATTCTCCCAGGGAACATACTCCCATTTCCATAACCTGGAATTTGCATCATCTTCGACAACTGCATGATTGGATGCATTCACGAATACTACAGGGTGTTGTTGGTCCATGAAGTATATTTTATTCAATATGACTTTCGACTATTTCAATTTGACCAACGGAATAAATTAGACAAGTTTAAAATTATACCTGCACCCATTACAATCTTCAATTCCCTTACGATTAATAACATTAAATGTGTAATTCAATTGCGCCTGAATTATGATAGAGATCAAGCAATTTCCCCTCCTCAATGAACGATAATTTCATCACCCCGGCACAGAATATAACATATCATGACACAGGAAAGAAAATTCCAGGTAGGCGTCATCGGGGCAGGCACATGCACCCCGGAAGACGCACAAGCAGCATACATAGTCGGCCAGGAGATCGCCAGGCGGGGTGCGGTACTGGTATGCGGGGGCCTGGGCGGCGTCATGGAAGCTGCATGCCAGGGCTCAAAGGATGCCGGCGGGACAACAGTTGGGATAGTGCCCACCTCCCGCAAAGAGGATGCCAACCCTTACGTAGACATAGTAATAGTAACAAACATGGGCCATGCCAGGAACGCCATCGTAGTAGGCTCATCAGACATCCTGGTAGCTGTGGCAGGAGAATATGGAACCCTGTGCGAAATCGCCCTGGGCCTGAAAATGGGAAAAACCATAGTGTCACTTGAGGGCGGATGGGATATTGAAGGACTGGTAACGGCAAAAAACCCCCGGCTTGCCGTAGATACAGCCTTTAAGATTCTTCTTCAATAACGGCATATACCCACTCGTCTAGCAGGTAGCAGGTTTCAGGGACACAATCCAGGGTACAACCAGTACAGGGGCTGAACTTGCCCTTAGCAAGAAGTTTTTTATGTTTTTCACTTGGACCGGAAAATGTAAGAGAATACAACCTGAAAGTGTTCCTGCCCTTAGCCAGTTCAGGCTCCCTGCGTATCTGGTGTTTTTTCATCAGTTTACTAACAAGCCTTGAACACTTCTTGCTGTCTATCTTAAGGTTTTTCCTGACATCGCTCTGCAGGATCCCGTCTTTGTTGGATCTAATCAGTTCGATCATTTTTTCATCTTCTGACATAAAAGTAAAGCACACCACCTTTTCTTTTCAACATTGACCGGGAACCCTAATTCTCAATCGGATTGATGATAATAATATTGTTACCCCGCAATACCACAGACCCCAATGAAGCTGATTTTTCACCATTAACGATCTCAACCGTACTTGTTAAGTGCATATTTAGATATTCATCGGAGCTTTCTAAAGTGCCTTCCAGGACGTGCTTGCCCCCTTTCATTTCAACCTGGATCTTCTGACCTATTAGAGATTGTACTTTCTTAGTTGGAAACAAAATTAAATCCTCGTTTTATTTTGTAAGCTACCTATTTGTGAGTTTCATACTTCAATTTTTGCATTTACATTATAGGGCACTTACATTATAAGGCATTTACATAGTGGGCACTTACCTTATAGAATGTCAATACCCAAGAGCACTGCACTGCGCCGGGCCGTAAACTGTATAGAGGGCAGTAATTCCTCACCGTGTTCCTTCACATGTGTTTTATAATCCTCAATTGCTTTGTCAATATCCGGGGAGGCAGTTACCTTTTTTCCTGGATATTTGTCCGTGCCGCGTTCCAGCCATTTCAAATGTGTACGTACCCACTTATCAGGAACCGGTATATTCCGGCTTACCAGTTCCATAGTTATCTCTTCAAACCCTGCTCCTTCCAGCCACCTGGATATCTCATCAAATTGGTGTAAATATAACATCCCCAACTTCTCAAGAATCCCAAGCAGCATCAAATGTGATGACTGGGCCTTATTGGTGGGTTTCAGCGACCAGACCATTGATGCAAACCTGCCGTTCTCTTTCAAAATACGATTTGCCTCTTTAAGTAGTCCGGGGACCTCGCCTGGCTGGATGTAGTTCACGGCATGGTATGAGAAGATAACGTCAAAGCAATTGCCCTTAAAGGGCTGATGGCTGTAGTTTGTGACGACAGGGGCCACTTTGTTTATTGATGTGCTGCGTATGCCCTGGGCCAGCCCCATCTCCGGAACAGCAACAGCTACGGCTGTTTCCACACATCTTGCAACCTGGCTTGCCGTAATATAATCCGGGCCTATGTTCAGCACTTTCATATCAGGACCCAGACCAGTGCGTGTTACAAATGCATCCCGGTCATATACTGCATATGGCATCTATTGGAGTAATAGCAAACAATATGTTTTAACCTTGCGTTTTGGTGATTTTTCAAATTAATCATGAAAATTAAATAGAAAAATTTAAGGTTGATTGATAGGAAGTCACATTCCTACAAAACCCTTTTTGTACTGGTCAGTACAAGGATTGAAAGGAATGTGGAAGATACGCGCAGACCACATCAGCTGTTAATTATTGGAGGATGGGAATAAATGCACAAAGAGGAACTAATCCAGCTTCACACTCTAATGACGCAGATGAAAAAGTACTTTGAAGAAAATGGGTCGGACAATGGTTTTAATATTTATGATAACCTGGGTATAAGTCCGGTTCATGTTCATAGGAGTAAAGCTGAGCATAAACATGCCATTTTTGTCTTAGGTGGCGAAATTGCAAGTGTGATTTCAGATGACGAATTTTCAGGTACTGGAAGGACGTCTGTACGAATGAACCAGCTTGCAGAAAAAGCACAAGATGAGATAAACCTATAAAATAAACAACCAACTAATAAATATTTATTGTAACTTTACAGATTATATTTATTTAGTATTTATATAATATTTGTACATTCTAGGGACAACACCTCAGTAATATTACTGGAAAAAGGTTTTACTTTATAGTTGTCCTGTTTTTTCCTTTTTTTATTGAATCATCCAGGAATAGTTCGAAAATTATTTCCTTCAATCATCCAGGAATGATTCGGAAATTATTTCTTTCAATACAACCCATATAGAGATTTTACTTCATAATTTGGATTTGATGCTCGATGCATGATAAAAAATTAGAAACGACCGCCCTGGTCCTGACAGCCGAGATATATAACAGGACCAATGATTTGATAGCAGACGACCTTCCTTCTGAACTCAGGAAACACTACTGGGACACAAAGGAAAAAACAGTACTAAGGCCTATGAATGTCACTGCCAGGGATCTGGAAGAACTTCTTGATATTCATGACCCGCAGGAGATTGCAAGTTCCTTGCCATTTATGGAATATGAGGAGTTCGGGCAGAAAATAAGACCTACCGTTTTTGATATCGCCGTCAAATGGCTGGCCAAACATGAGCATGGAGTGGAATATATCAAGAACAATCCGGTGCTTGCACATTTTTATGAAAATGATGATTCCATTGATGTAAGTTACGAGACAGCAACTGGACAAAATGAGCCAAAAGAGGTCAGCCGGCAGTGGGTTGATTCACTTATAGCGCAGATCAGCACTGAAAAGGGTGCTGGAGACCTGCTTAAACTTGTACATATAACTGTGCCTGAAGAGATCGAGCAGACCCTTGATAAGCTGGTACTTAACCAGGACCAGAAGGATGAAGTGGAAAAGATGGTCAAGGCCATACAGTTCAAGGACTACCTGAAAAGGATCGGCCTTGTAGAGGTAGGTAAACTGTTATTCGTGGGCCCACCAGGCACTGGCAAGACTTCCACTGCCAGGGCCATGTCAGCTAAATTGAAGCTGCCCTTTTTGGAGGTCAGGTTATCCATGATCACTGACCAGTACCTGGGTGAGACTGCCAAGAACATCGACCGGGTGTTCGACCTGGCAAAAAGGATGAGTCCGTGTATCCTGTTCATTGATGAATTCGATTTCATGGCCAAAACCCGCTCGTCTGACGAAAACGCAGCCCTGAAACGGGCCGTGAACTCCCTACTCAAGGCCATTGACGAGATCAGCCTGGTAAAGCACGGGGTCCTGCTGATCGGTGCCACTAACCACCCCCAGCTCCTGGACAGTGCTGCATGGAGACGGTTTGATGACATATTGGATTTCCCCTTGCCAGATAAGGAGATGCGCCAGGAGATCCTGAATATCATCATTACTGAGATAGAGGGGGAGTTCGATACTGAGGAGATCGCGGCAATAACAGAAGGTTATTCAGGTTCTGACCTGAGATTGGTAATAAGGGAAAGTGTCCTGAACGCCCTGATGACCGACCGTATGGTATTGGATCAGGACGACCTGATCCGGGCAGTAGGCGAGTTCAATAAGAGGACTTCATTGAAATATATAGCTGAAGAAGAATTATGAAGATCATACTGCTGGGCACAGGGGATGCTATCGGTACACCCAAGATCGGATGTCATTGCCCCGCCTGCCAGGACGCACTTGATGGCGGTCCCAGCCAGAGACTCAGGTTCTCAGTATTAGTGGAGGGACCGGGGGGGAAAGTGCTGGTAGATACCAGCCCGGACCTGAGATGCCAGATGATATCCCACGGACTGGATCATGTTGATGCCGTTATCTGGACTCATGCCCACTATGACCATTATGCGGGTTTTGGTGATTTTCACCGTGTCCAGAACCACGTCCCTGTATATGGGCTGAAAGATACGCTGGAGTATATCCTGCAATACCTGGGATTCCTGAAACCTGAAAGGAATGAGGTAATGCCCATGGAACCCTTTGAGTTAGTTGGTCTTGAGTTCACCCTGTTCCCTGTCAATCACCCGCCATTAAAGGAATCTGTGGGTGTTATGATCCGGCAGGGCGCTCGGAAAGTAGTGATAACCGGGGATACCAACAAGGATATACCTGAGACCAGCCAGGATATCATGCGGGATGCAGACCTGATGATAATAGATGCCATCGTTCCCCCTGGCATCAACCTGATCAAACACATGAACGCCAGGCAAGCCGCCGAACTTGCCAGACGACTCAGTGCCAAAAAAGTGGTGTTCACCCATATCAGCCACATGTTCCCACCCCATGAGGAGGCCGTCAAAGAATGGCCGCTGGGTGTGGACGGCATGGAGTTCGTGATCTGATCAATTATCCTTATCTTGTCCTTATCTTTATCTATAATTTCCCGTTTTTTCCGTAACTTACGTATCTCATTTTTGAAATATATTGCCGCGACCAAAGCCGCCACCAATAGCACCAGGCCCACGAATCCCATTATGGTAGGTAGTGATGATTTGTAATATTTTACAAGGATAAACCGGTTTTTTGGATAGGGATCGTCCCATATTAGCCATATCCTGTTCTTATCATCAATTTGTTTAGTGTCCGGTTTTGGTTTGGGTAAACCAAAGATCATATTGCCTGTATCATAACCCTGGGGCAGCACCACGTTGACGGTCTCGTTCCTGGAAAGGATATGATATAACTGGCCTTGCTCCCAGTAATAAGTGTAAGCGACATAACCATTGATGGTGTCTGCAAATTCGAACTGTATCTTTTTATTGCCCCTGGATTCAGAATATGATACATTGTGGGAGATATTGGAAAATTCATTAATACCTGAAAAGACCGTTGAGCTGCCGGTATTGCCAATGATCACCAGATTATCGATCCCTGGTCCCTTTTCAGACTTGACACTTGAAATATCTTTTGGTACCACTACCTCCAGCCTTGGTGCGTTCACAACAGTGTAGATAGCCCTTACTGTCTTGTTCGGATATACAAAAAATGTAGAGGAATTGGTGAATTTACCTTCCGGCACTGTGAATTCATATGCAGAAAAATCACCCGGGTCAATTTCAATTTGTTTCGGTTCTTTACTTTCCAGACATCCATTTGAGGTGAATGCCATCATTATCAGGGCAGTTAGAAGTAGAATGTTAATTATTCTGTTTACCATGGTATGTTGACACCCGGTCCTACTTGTATCGAGATACTTTTGAGGCCCTGGGGTCGATCTCGATTATCTGGATACCATCCTTGTAGACCCTGACCACGCCGTCGCTCTCAGATGTAGTGACTGCTATGGCTTCCGTGTCTCTGGTAATGGCTGCGGCTGAAGCGTGCCGACCGCCCAGGCCATTGATCATCTCTACTTCCTTTGCATTGACATCAAGATACCGGCCGGCTGCATGGATATATCCATGGCTGTCCGTGACAAATATCCCGTCCAGCTGGGCAAACTCCTTAACAGTCTCCCATTTTGCAGAATCGCGGATATTGAGTTCTTCTTTAGGATGGCCAAAAAAGGGATTCAACACAAGCTGGTGGGAACGTTTCATTACCTCTTCCATGTCACCGATTATAAAAGCAGTGCCCACAGGTTTTCCTTCCCTGCCATATGCGCCCAGGTCCATGGCGATCATCAGGACCGATTTTAAGATATTCAGGTTTACCCGTCCCGAGCATGCCCTTAGTTCCTTAACTATAGGATTGGACTTCAGGTCATGTACTATAATGCTGGTCGTTTCGCCAAGTGAGACAATGCCTACCACGTGGTCTGCTGTCATTATGTTGGTAATAAATGCAATAGCTGAAGCATCACTTATGCGTTCTGACTCCAATGTTCCTTTATGATAAAGGGTCTCGGAGATGGCCTGGAGCCGCTTGGTGGAATCTTTTCCTTCTTCCATATTCCCGGCTTCAAAGAGATGATCGGCTGCCATCATTGCAGATGTGGAAGCGAAAAGGACAGGGATGTCTGTATCAATATCAAGGGGCAGTTCGTTTGACATTATTATTATGGCAGATGCAGATATCTCTTCGGCTATATTTACAGCGCTTTGGATTATCAGGCTTTTTTCAAGCATAAGGAAGTGCCCCTGTTTGTTTGTTCATTTAATGTACATCTTATCAACTTTAAATTATTTATATTAATCCTAAATCTTGTTTTTTTTCTATACGCCTCGTCCCATTATTGCATCCTGCCTGGAAGTTATCCCTGTTTCATGTGGTACATATACTGTCCTGGCTTCAGGTCAGTGGGTTCCAGGAACATGCTGATAACAGACATTAGCAGTAAGCTCACACTCATGCGCCCGGAAATACAGTTCGATCATCCCGGAAGCTGCATGGGTTCACCATCAAGATATACGGTTGGCCCGGTAATGATACCATCCAGGTGTATGCCTGCCACCACGTTCCCGCCAAAGGTGCTGTTATCACCCAGGGCCACATGGACGGTGCCAGCCACTTTTTCATCCTCAAGTACATTGCCGATGAGATGTGCCTCTGGATTGATACCGATACCAAGTTCTGCAAGGTTGCGGCCCGGTGGTCCGACACTATCGATCATTTCAATGAACTTACCAGACGACTCACCCTTAATATCAGTGGCCTGCCCGTCTTCGACCTTAATGGTCAGGGGCGAGTCCAGGATGCCGAGCCCGCCCATGGAACCGTCCACTACGAAAACACCATTGCCGCTTTTCGGGGCTACGAACACTTCACCGGCAGGCAGGTTGCTGGACGAACCCGGTTCATGGCAGATACCATGGTCAACCCTCCAGTCACATCCTTCTACATTAAAAACAATATCAGTTCCAAGGTCAGTGGTTATCCTCACTTCCTTTACACTGTCAAGCCTGGATTTCAGGTCAAAAGCCGTATCCCTTACAGCCAGGTAATCGGCAGTAATGCCGCCCGATTCCATCATCTCAAGGGTTATCCCTGGCAGGGTGGCTGTACGCACGCCGGCCTTATTGGCGTTGAGTCTGGCCTGGGTATGGGTCAGGGACTTGCTGGTGGGTGCCAGTACCACGTCGGCAGCAGCCATTGCCCCTGCCACGACACTGGGGGGCTCCTGGCCGTGTACCTCCCTGGGTTCCATGGTCATTAATATGGGGTCACAGCCTAACTCCACTGCCTTGTCATACAATGCGCTGGCGATTGAAGGATGGGTGGCGGTATCTGTGATTATCAGTACAACTTCTCCAGGTTTTACTGCCATGCAGGTTTCCAGTACGATGCCGGTGTTTTCTTTTAATGACATAATTGATCCTTACCAGTGAGACTTATCAGAAAAGCCTGGTTTTTAATTTCAGCTTTTCACTTGTTGGAATTTGCATTTTATTAGTTAATATTGTTTGGTTTTTAACTATAAGTGGCCATGAATATCGGGTAATCCATAATTATGCCGATACCGATATATATCATAATATCCTATATCGGATAGGTTAAATTATGTCCAATACCGATACCTCATTAATTCAGGAAAGTATCCTTTCACGTATTAATGAAAAAATCCAAATGTTGAATTCAAAACGCCCTTTACCAGTTGATGCTGTGAACAAACTAAAGGAAGAGGTTCGACTTTACCACACATACCATTCAAATGCCATAGAGGGAAATACCCTTACACTTCCAGAGACAAAACTTGTTCTCGAAGAAGGCATAACAATCGGTGGAAAGTCGATAAGGGAGCATCTTGAAGCTATCAACAATGCAAAGGCGTTTGATCTATTAGAAGATATTGCTAAAACCAATGTGGGAATAGATCATGTTGTCATACAGCAGATCCATGAAATTGTTACTGCCGGTATTCTTGAAGAGGCAGGAAAATATCGTACTCAGAATGTAAGAATAACCGGTGCGATAAAAACACCTCCAGACTGGTCAAAAGTCATCAGACTATTGGATGAATTGATCAATAAGATCGATCAGGGTAACATGCATCCTATTGAAACTGCTGCTTTTCTTCATCATAGATTTGTAGAGATTCATCCATTCATAGATGGTAATGGGAGAGTAGCACGTTTGCTGACAAATTTATACTTAATTACCAAAGGTTATCCCCCTATTGTTATAAAAACAGAAAATAGAAGGAAATATTACAAATTCCTTAAGTCGGCAGATAATGGAAACCTATCCCCGTTTGTTAATTTCATTGCTAAAGCTGTAGATGAGAGCATCACAATGTATCTGTCGATCTTCGGTGGAACTGATGAATTGCTGCCTCTAAGAGAACTGGCCAAGGAAACTACATATTCTCAAGAATACTTGAGCCTCCGAGCCAGACAGGGAGTTTTGGATGCAGTCAAGATTGGAAGAGTGTGGTATTCATCAAAACGTGCTTTAAGAGAATACAGATTACAATATGGTAATAGGGATTGAATGTATGTGATCTTATTTTAATTCTGGAAATTAGTGTTGTTATTCAAAGGATGCACAGGATGGCTATCTTAGTCACGGACCCCGGACCAGAGGTCCAAAGGCATCAATGAGGATGCTCATGTTTTTGGTATTTCATTCGGTTCGCTGATTTCAGTTTTTTAATCTAAGCGCAGGTATACAAATCAAAGTCGCAGGATTCAATGTTGATCTCTGGCATCTGCCAATTTTAATAAAGTGTGCAGTGGAACCCCGCGAGTTAAGATGATTGTGGCTGCCGACTTGTTTCGATTTTTTCTGGCTCCCAGTGTTCGATGATCTCATAGATCGTGAAGATTGAACTGACGCAAGCGTTGAGTAGTTGATAACCTTGCGTAACATATGGTTCATTCTGATCTACCCTTACAAGAGCTAATGAGCCATCTATCTCACTACTTGGAAGATGTGCATCTGCGAGTCTAAGTTCATAGATTCCCACCAGCGGGCCCACGATTTCTCGTGCGGAAGACTCTTCGATGCGCAAAGCTAGAAGATTCTCCAGAGACTTTAAGGAACCCCACTTAGTATCTTTTGGAGGGTTCATGAATTTCTTAATAGCATTCGCATCAAAACTGTCGGCAGTGAGCCTTGCAAGATCTTTGGCAAGTGAAAACAACCCATCTTTATCTGTGGCTCGGAACCGATGAGCCCTTACAATTAGATTAGAGATTTGGTCGTGCTGTCGGACAATTGCAAAACCGAGATTTGCATTAGATGCTTCATTGAGAGCATCAAGCCCTTGAGAGAGGAATTTCTCCGGTGCCTGTGTGTTCGCCGGATTAGCATTGACTTGGGACATAAGCAACTCGTCGGATACCTTTCCCTCCGGACCGACATTGAAGCCAGCCCAGATTCTTTGTTGCCACTCAGGCAGAAAGGCGATATCTTTTGCATAAACATTAATAAGGCCAAGTGTGTTGACACCAAAATGAACCCCATGATCTGGCGAGCAAGCAACATTGCCAGTGTTTCTTGTGTACCATGTCAAGTAACCGCCTCTTCGATGGGCAAGTGTTGACATTACTTCGGGTCGGAACCAAAGCCAACGGCCTCCAGCAACAAGCGTATTTTTTGCTTCTTGATTCCCTTCCGAATCTACAATGAAGAAAACAGTGGGGGGAATTTCATCTCCACGGACTATTGGACTTGTTGAAGCAGGATCAATCCATTCATTGCGCCATAGCTCTCCTTGAACCCTGTATAGTTTTCGTCCAGAGTCCTTCTTTGTCCATGATTCGCTCTCCACGTTATCGTCTGTCGGTTGTCCAAGGGTTGGCACGTCTTCTAGAGGGTCGACGTCTGTTCTCGCAACATGAGAGATGAAGGTTTCTGAACCAAACGGCATGCCTCCCTCATGGATTTCAACTATTCGTCCTTCCCAACGATCACCTTCGTCAGTCTCTACATGTGGATTCTGAGGCCATGAAATATGTTTGACATCCTCAACGACTTCACTGTGTTCTCTATACGAAGTCACGTAAAGCCCCATACCTCTTGCGCAAAGATAGTCTTTAAGATGGGATGCTCGGACTTCGAGCAATCGAGGAGCGCCTTCATCCGATTTTGATAGTCTCGCCACTTCAATATATCCCTCATCTGGGCGTATCCAGGAGTCACCTTCACGCTTGAGTCCAAGGGTAATGACGAAATCTTGATGGAGGTGCCACTCAGATAGCTCTGCGCTGTTACCCCGTTGATCCAAAACCAGATGTAGGCCGGTATATTTGGCACGATAGCCTTCAGACACATCGGAAGGAATGTACTTTCCCTCGTCCACACAGCCAAAATGGTTATGACTAATTCCGATATCTGACCAGCCGAGTTTGTGTATTTCATCCTTGCTTTCAGTGGGAACAGCCAAAGTGCCGACCCCAAAAAACTCAAAACGATTTCCGAGATGTCCAAACTTGCCTGTATCCTCGATACGGTCAATTGTACGTAATGGAATCCAGACCGCCGATGCTAGTTTGCGTCGTCGGATATCTCTCATCTCAAACCATTTCTGTTCCACTATATGCTATCTCCTAGAGAATTGCGGGCGGACATTGCACATAACTCTGTCATATCCGTATTTTGTTTGGATATCCTTCCATTTTGGGAGCATATCTGAACTCGATTCGTATATACTACCTTTTGCCTGAACGCCGATTCCCTTATCATCAAATACATCTCGCATTATGTTATCTGAAGGGTTTTTTTATTCTGCTTAAATCTACTTTAATATGTATAAGAGTTCCTCAGTCTAGTAAATGTAAGCCTTAATCGTTTTTTGGCTGTATTTTCTTGATGAGTGCCTATTTTTAGCCCTTGAAAAATGTTCTTCTGGATTCTTATCGCCG